>JANLTD010001295.1:0-2231 GCA_031362765.1 Acidobacteriota bacterium
CAGCCGTTTTACACGCGGCGTCAAACATACCATCAAAGCCTTTGCTTCGACCAAGCATCCGGTCCTTGTTCATATTGTCCCGATGCGGCGATGCAATCTCGCCTGCACTTATTGCAACGAATACGACAAAACGAGCGATCCTGTACCAATCGAGGAAATGCTCAAACGCATTGATAAACTCGCTGAATTTGGCAGTTCGGTGATCACGATCTCGGGCGGCGAACCGATGATGCACCCCGAAATTTACGAGATCATCGCGCGGATCCGTCATCACGGAATGATCGCCGGACTCATTTCAAACGGTTATTATTTTCAGATTGATAAGATCAAAAAACTCAACGAAGCAGGTTTAGATTATCTGCAAATCTCGATTGATAATGTCACGCCCGACGATGTTTCCAAAAAGAGTTTGAAGGTTTTGGACGCGAAACTCGTCAATTTGCGCGACCATGCACGGTTTAAGGTCAATATCAATTCGGTGGTCGGCGGCGGCGTTGCCAACCCGGACGAAGCGTTGATAATTGCGAATCGCGCGATTGAACTCGGATTTTCCTCGACCGTCGGCGTGATTCACGACGAGATGGGACTCAACAAAGGCTTGACCGACCACGAAAAGCGCGTTTACAAAGAGATCAAAGCCAAAGGAACAAGCAGTTATGCGCGTTGGAATTGGTTTCAGGACACATTGGTTGACGGCGGCGAATACGAATGGCGGTGCCGCGCGGGCGCGCGTTATTTGTATATTGACGAAGCCGGAATCGTCAGTTGGTGTTCGCAGCAGCGCGGCACGCCCGGAATTTTGATCCACGATTACACGCACGAAGATATGCGCCGCGAATACATTACCGAAAAATGGTGCGCGCCGACCTGCACGATCCAATGCGTGCATCAGGTCGGACATCTCGACGCGTGGCGCGACAAACAGATCTCTTTGAATGATTATAACAAACGCAACGGCAAAGGTTTGAAAAAAGAAACTGTCGCACAGGTTTTGAACGTGAAATAATCCAAAACGCCGTTTAAATGGGAATCAGTAGTTGAAAACCCAAATAATTTCGACATTTATTTCAACTCCTGATTCGCATTTTAAGAGTTGCGAAACCGTCTTCGGTTTTATGACTGAGATGACGCGCCCCACGCAACGGCGCGCTCCCTGATCAAGGAGGTTAGGTTTTTGTTCCATAGAGGTTGTGAAAATATTTGCAAAAACGATGATCTTGAGGTATCCTCGTTCCGATTATAAGATGATTATCCCGAATGATTTCAGATAATACACCCGAAATTGAGTGTTATCAAGAATGATTCCGCTCAATCAATAGTTGGGCATTTAAGTTTTGCTGAGGGATGGAAAATTTATGACAAAATTTGGTTTTATCGTTATCGCGTTTGTTTTGTTCGTTTGCTTTAGTGAAGCGTCTGCTCAGAAACGCAAAAAGGTTTCAACGCCTAAGAAGACCGCAGTAGTTGTTACTTCTCCTGACGTGAAAATAAAGGAAGATAAATCTTCCGGTCAACGCGAAGTTCGCCTTGCCAAACAAAAGATAACTCGTATTCTGACATTAGAATTAAACGAGACGATTGATTTAAGCGCGCCTGCTAAAACCTTAGAACAATGGGCTTCTGAAGAAGTCGGCATTACATTTACGTTCGCATATGACAATGGAAATTTTACGGACAGCGAGGTTAATTTTATAGTTGACGGAAAACAGTACAAAGGCGGCGATGTGAGTCGTACTCCGGGCAGCCTTGAAGACGACCAAAAGCTGAGAAACATTTTTACCGGTGTCATTACCGTCGGCAGTTTGGAGAAAATTGCTGCCGGTTCTAAAGTCCAACTTAAACTTGGAAATGAAGTTTATGATATTGACAAGTCTACCAGAAAAAACATCAAAGCATTTATCGCGGCGTTAAAGCGAAAGTAGTGCGGTAAAAATAACGCAATACCCAAAAACGTATTAAGAATCCCTGCGTCCTTGGTCAGAATTTCGGGTTGTTCTATTAAGTGTAACTTGATGAAACCTGCGATTGGGAATGATCGGGTTATCAGGAACGGTTGGGCGAACGGCTTTTCCTGCGCGGAGCGCTTAGTTCAGTCGGGTAGCAGAGTGACATTGCTGACACTCCGCCCCCTAAGAACCGGACTTGCGACTTTCACCGCATCCGGCTCAAGCCTCATTTAACGCTCCGTTTGGAACGCGGTTTCACCACTTTCAGCCCTTTTGAGTGAACTT
>JANLTD010001296.1:0-3454 GCA_031362765.1 Acidobacteriota bacterium
CAGCCGTTTGTTTCGCGGCTTTTTTCGATCGTTACTTTTTCTCCTTTCTCCAGCGTTTGAAGTTTTTCTGAGCTATAGTCCGGCGATGCGCGCACATAAGTTGAGGTTACAATTACTTCCGCCTGTTTTTGCGCGAAAACAAAAACGGATCCGATCAATATTAAAGCTATCGTAAAAAAAAACTTCATAAAAATAAAAAAATTATTTAGCAACAAAAGAATCGAAATATTTGTCGATCTCGGGCGTGTTTATCAAATTTTCCGGCAAGACAGCCAACAGGAGATAAAAGCGTTTGCCGTGAAAAAACATCCGCAGACGTTCGATGCGATACTTGGTCAGAATTTGTCCTTCAATTCCGACCATTTGACCGGTCGGGATCTTAATATAGACTTCGCGGCCGATCCAATCGCCCTTGGTGAATTTTTCTTCCCTCAGCAATTGTCCGTTGCCGGCTTTGACAAAATCCTTGCGGACTTTTTTAAAATAACTGCTGTAATCGGGTTTCAGCGACCAAAAACTTTTTGAAGAATCCCGATAAACAACGAGAAAAGAACCGTAAAAATCGCTATAGGTGTAGCTTCCTACTTTGCTGTTGGCGGTCTGCGCTTCGGCATCGGGCCTCATCACGCCGGGGGCCAAAATGCTCCACGCGTCGTTTGGCGGACTGTAGTTTTTCCACGTCCATTCCTGCGCTGCGGCAATACCGCTAAGAAAAAGAATTGCCGTCAACGACAGCAATAGCCGCGAGATTGGAAATTTCCCATTAATCATAACTAAACAATTTATACGACCAATAAAATTACAACTATTTAGGTCTTTAGTTTTTAGTCTTTAGTTTTTGGTTTTATTCTATGAACAACCTTTGATTTTAAATCAAGTCTCCTTCAAATAAGCGGCCGTGGTAAGAAATTTACTACCAATAGGCAATTTCTTTCAAAAAACCAAAAACCAAAGACCAAAGACCAAAGACCAAAGACCTAAACAATTACAAATTACAACTGTTTGGCGCGGAATTTTCCGCGTGTCCGAACCACCACGTCAGGACGGCCGACGGTCACGCTGAGATTGCGAACGGCCGTCTCATTCGCACCGTCTTTTGAATAATAACCGAGCCGGTATTGCTGTCTTAATTCACCCGCGATCTGCTTAAAAATTCGCCCCAGATTCGGCACATCGCTCAAATAAAATCTTCCGGCTGTCAGGTCGGACATTTCCTCAAGAACATTGGCTGCTTCGATAGTAGTCACGCGGTCGCCGAGTTTAATGTCTTCCTGTGAATAAATATCGGGCGGCAATCCAATCTGAATCGAATATCCTTTTTTCTTTTTCGGCTTTTTTTCCTTTTTCGGTTTTTTGTCTTTCTCGCCTTCCTTGATCGTTCCGTTCGCATCCAGCACGGGTTTATTAAATCCTTTGCCGGTTTGGTAAAAGACCGAATAGATCAGGATGTCGGATTCTTCGAGCTCGCTAAACAATTCGGCTTTTGAAATATTACTGCCGTAATCTTTTCCGTCCGAGAGCAGTACGATCACCTTGCGCCCTGTCGAATTCGTCGAAAATTGTTGCGTGATCTGCCGAATCCCATTAAAAACAACGGTTCCTTCTCTTTGGGCGGTCTGAATTTTTTCGAGAGATTTTTTGAGCGGTTTTTGGTCCGAGGTGAACGGGCTGAGAATCTTGACCTCAGTATCAAAAGTCGCGATCAGGCATTGGTCATTCACATTTAATAATTCGATGAAATCTTTGGCGGCTTCGCGGATATTATCTAAAACATCACGCGTGCTTGCACTCGTGTCGAGCAGCAGCGCGACATTGACCGGTTCGTCCGCAGTCTCAAAAAAACTGATGTTTTGTTTAATTCCGTCTTGATACAGTGTGAAATCTTCCTTCCTTAAACCTGAAATATAACGTCCTTCGCGGTCACTGACCGTGACCGGAACACTGACAAGCGTCTTTTTTTCCTTTTGAACCTTCCCAGTGGTCTGCGCCGACAAACTAACCGGCAATATCAAAATCAATAGGCAAAGTAAGGCGGAAACGATCTTCATAAGTTCTCCCGTTTAATTTTCAAGTATAAGGCTTAACTTTAGATATATGCAATGAAAAAATTATCTCAAGCAACAGAGATAACCCTTTCAGGCGCAATTTTTTTTTGAAACTACGCGGCGACGTTCGTCTTATTTCGGGAAACCCTGCCGGTTCAGGATTTAGGCGGACAGTAAAGACCTTAAACAAGAATATCCGGCGCGCTTTGGATTAACCTAAAGCAAGTTAGACGAACACTGAAAACTCTTTTTGCGCAATTATTTACAATAAAGTTTTTTTCAAAAAAAAGTGGAAATTACTTCGACTTTTTCAGACATCACCACGTCTGAATGTTCTGAAAGCGGACAGGGATGTTCGGCATTTTCGAAAAAGTTTTGGTTGATAAAAAGGAGAAAAATAATGATTGATTGTTGTGTTGCAAAATTAGAAGAAATGCACGGAATTACAGATTACTTTTGGTGGTTTCAACGATTTATATTGGCAAGTCCGTTTATCTTGATAATACCGGATTTAGATCGGACAGCAGGAACAAATGATTTGCTTCAAACCGGGTTACAAAAGAGCGGTGAAATGGCGTATTCGTTGGCATCAAACGTCGTCTATAAGAATAAAACTCTGCCCGATTTTGTTGATGCGGTCAAAGCTATCGGCAAGATGAATTATGACCGTCTGCGCCTCGTCGCAATGGCGCATTCAACATTTCACATTACCAGAGATAAAGCCATTGCCAATTTCTGGTTTAATATGTCGCAGGCTTATAACGATGCCTTTAACGGAAAATAATCTGTGAAAATTAGCAAGTTGGATAGTTGTCGGGTAAAATAATCGGCAATTGTTGTTTGCAAAAGTTTTCGATGATTATACTGAGAGGAAAATATGCCAAGACGATTTTGTCTGAATTTACTTTCGCTTATTTGTTTGTTGCCGGCGGCAAGCTTAGCCGTTCTTTCTCAAGAAATGCCGAAACTTGTTTTGGCGCAAGTGGTCGAACGCGAGATAAAAGGTGGCGAAATTCATCCGTTCGCGGTGCGGCTCGGTGCGAATCAAACCGCTCGCGTCGAAATCGTGCAAAAAGGTGTTGACGTTTCTCTTGCGGCATATAAACCGTCGGGCGAAAAATTTATCGAAGCCGAAAGCCCAAGCGGCATTTTGGGAAACGATTTGATTTTGGTGACCTCAATTGATCCGGGCGGATATAAGATCGAAGTTTCACCGCCCGACCCGAAAGCCGGTCTCGGAAAATACTTGATAAAACTGGCGGAAATTCGCCGGACTGTTCCGCAGGATAACGAGATAAATGACGCAGCGAAAAAAATAACCGAAGTCGGCAATAAAACAAACGCCTTGCGCCAGAAGGTAACCATCGCGAGCCGCCGGCAGGCGTTGGAAAAATTTCAGGAGATCATTG
>JANLTD010000013.1:0-2499 GCA_031362765.1 Acidobacteriota bacterium
TTTCTATGCGGATTCACGGCTTTCTTTGGCTTGGTAAAAGTTTTTGTACAAATTCAAGTGCAGAAAAAAATAACAACCACTTTACATGCGGTCTAAGCAGGTGAGCAGAAGTTTTACGACTTTATGAAATGCTTTGAGTCCCGTCTTTAGACGGCTAACCGCCAGCGAAGCGCGGCGGTTTTCAAACTAAAGTTTGGACTCTGAACGAAGAGCAAAATGTCGCAAAACTTATGCTCACCTGCTTATCCGCCTTTTATTTGTCGGTAGTGATGCAATTTATTGTGCAATTATGACGCAATTATGACGCAATTGTTTTAATTTGAAAAAGAACCTGATTTGACAGCGCAGACTGTTTGTTTAAGGTGACTCAAAGAAGGGAATGAGTATCGGTGATATAAACGGGCATTTTTTAATTTTTTTCCAACTCTTTAGCGGAATTTTCAATCGCATTTAAGAATGACTGCGAAATTTCTTGGCGAGCAATATCTAAATCATCAACCAAAATTTCGCCAAGTTTGGTTATATCAACCGAATTTTCGTCCGTTACATTCGGCTGATTAGGCAAAATGGTAATAAAAACCCGATGAGCCGTTTTCAAATTAACCGATTCAAGCAAATGAACTTTGCCTTTTTCATCAATGACAGCTTCAATGGTTTGCATCATAATTCTTGAAATTTACTACTTTTTTACTCCTTCGACAATCTTTATCTCTTCATCGGTCAAATCGTAAACGCAATAAACCAAACAATCAATCCGCCTTGCCAATTCCCGCGTGTCGCCGTTTGTGTCGCGCTTCTTTGATTTTCTACTTGTCCAATTTCACGCCATAGAGTTCTGCGACTCGTTGGTCAATGCGTGTGTTAGATTGCCGATGTTTGGGCTAATGAATTATTAAATTTTTATTCTTCATTCGGGCTGAGATAAAGTTCGCTTTTATAATCATTCAAGCCGAGCGTTACAAGTTGAAGCCAACCTTGTCTGCCGAGAAGATTTCTGTTTACCGCGTAACTTTCGGCAAAATAAACATAAGATTGAAACCGCAAACCGAGAGTTTCGAGTTCGACTTCGTGCGCGTAAGCAACAATTCCGCCGCCGAGAGTTGAAAATTTTTCTCGAAAGCCGCTTTCAACATCTATTTCGAGGTCATCCGCCACGCCGCGTTCAAAAATGCAAGATTGCGCTCCGGTATCAACCTTTGCCGAACATTCAGTATGCAAGTTTCCGTAACGCAGAATTGCCTCAATCGTAATGCCAATGTCGAGCGACGGGTAAATTGTTTTTTTCTGAAAATCAATCGAAAAGCTCATTCTCGCCAAAAACCTCCGCTGATGAATTTCGGGCGATTGCTGCCTTCGACAAACATAATGAGCGCGTTGTTCACGCCGAGTTCCCGCGCTTTGACGGCGGCTTCTTTATAACCATCGCCGACGGCAACGAGCGTGTCGCCGTCGAGCGCGACGTATTTGCCGTCGTATTCGTCGCGATTCGCGGCAAGCCATTGATATTCAAGCGAACGGTCGCGGACGGGCAAATCGGTGGCGATGATTTTGGCGGGAAACTTTGCGTTCGGGTCGTCTTCTTTGGCTTTGAGCCACTGAACGAGCGCATTTTCAGGCTGTTCGGATTTGTCCGATTCCGGTTTTTCCGGTTTTTCTTCAAGCAAAGTAACGACCGCCCGCGTTTTGCGCGTAACGGTAACGGGTTCGAGCAAAGTTACAACTCCATTCGTATCAATTTCGGCTTCGACTGCAATTAACATTTGAAATTACCTCTCGCGTTTGATTTTATCACGCCTGCCGAATCATTTCACAAAATTCACACCATAGAGTTCGGCGACTCGTTGGTCAATTTCACGTTCGATTGCCGATGTAAATCGTTCCGCCGCCTGAATTGGCAAAGTCGCTGATCCATTTCAGATAATCGCCCAAGCCAACTTTGTTTATATTCGATGTTTTGCTGTTCGGGCATTGTTGTTTGGGCGTTTCTCAAAAAATTGTTTTTCGTGTTTGCCGAAGCGTTCGGCGTGGACTAACCATAAAGACATCGTTTTAACGCTTGATACTTATTCGCCCATCTTGCCGACGATGCAAGAAGATGCGACCGCGAAACTGGAAAAGATGTTGAAATCAAGCTAATTTCAAATTTGGCACCGGCACACAAACGCAAAAAAGCAAGCTCGAACGGCTTGCTTTTTTGTCTTTTATCTTCTTGAAAATAAAAGTATTAAAATGGTACACCCGGCAGGATTCGAACCTGCGACCCTCTGATTCGAAGTCAGATACTCTATCCAGCTGAGCTACGGGTGCGTGACCAAATTAGAGTTTAGTTTGCCTTTTAATGTTTTGCAAACTATCGAACTACGGCTTTTGCAACACGCGAACATGGGCGACGACGGCCTTTATCTCTTCCGGGCTCAATTTGTCTTTGAAAGCGGGCATTCCATCATCCGGGAAGCCTTTAACGACGTATTCGGTTAGTTTTTCATCGGTCTTTGCGGC
>JANLTD010000058.1:0-6806 GCA_031362765.1 Acidobacteriota bacterium
TAAAAACCTGAAGCTTGAAACTTTTTATTTTACAAAATAACCTTGCCGCGCCCGAACTTTCAAACTCTGCGGATTATTCAGACCGACTTTCAAATTAACGTAGCGATTGACGGGAAAATCAGTTTCCGAATAATACTGGACGAGATATTGCGCCCGCAATTCGTTGGCGAGCTGGCGAAAGATCGTCGTCAAGGTTTCCTGATTTTTCTTAATATTGTAAGAATTTTGCAGATTATCTTTTAAGGTTATCGGCTGAAACTTCGGCAAAAATGCCGTGCCGCCGGTTTGAACAGCAAATTTATCTAAATTGGATTGACCGAATTGGCTCATTTTGTTCAATTGAATTGAGTTACCGGCCGGATTTATCGAATAGAAAACCGTATCGGCATTCTGCAAGGATTTCAAAACGCGGTTTTGTTCGCGCACGCTCGCTTCGTTGCGGCTGTTGACGGTCAGTTGATACAAACTCTTCGAATCAAGCGTGTCGATCTTTTTGCCAAGCTTTCGATAGCCGTCGTTGATCGCATTTCTGATGCCTTCGCTATTTGTGTCTTCGCCGTCCGAAATAACCACGATAACTTTGCGTGTTCCGACCGGAGAATTTTTGTCAAGATAATCGGCGGCAACTCTGACCGAATCATAAAACGCCGTAAATTCTTTAGTCGGTTGAATTGTTTTGATCGAAATCGCCGATTTTCCCGCGACATCGCGCGGCTGAATCAAAACCGGACGCTCGCCGATCGTAAAGATCGTCGCGCGGTCTTCCGCCCGCATCACCTCCTGCAAAAACTTGGCGGCCGTTTCCTGCTCGAACTGAAACATCGAATCGGTGCTTGCCGAAACGTCAAACAGAATCGCAATTTCGAGCGGAACTTTTTCAGCGTCAGAAATTTTCTCGATTTGCTGAAGACGGTTTTCTTCGGTGATCGAGAAATCTTTGGCGGTCAAGCCTAAAACCGGCTGGCCGAACGAATCGGTCACGGAAACAGGTACGACGATGAGCCGTGAGGAAACTTTTATCAGTTCGTTATCATCGTCAATTTTTGGTGTCGGTGTCGGCGTTTGCGCAAAAACTGAAAATGCAAAAATTGTGATTATGGTAAAAAGATAGAAAAATTGCGGCGGCTTTAGGAATTTCATATTTCAAAAATTTAGTTGCTGAACCAATAGACTTCAGTTTGCCTGCTTTTCCAAAATCTGCAATCTAGAGCAAAAAATTTGAGGGCAAAAAGCGAACCGACCTGCATCGTTTCACCTTTATTTCGCCCTCATTTATTCAAAAACAATTATTGTTGGTCGTTGCTTGTGTTCGGCCGAACTTCGACATTTTGATTAAGCCCGCGACTAACGAGAAGTTTGACTTCAACGCGGCGGTTTTGCTCGCGGCCTTCTTTGGTTGTATTATCGGCGATCGCTTTCGATTCGCCAAAACCATAAGATGTGCCGATTCGACGAAGCGGAATGTCATAGGTTTCAACCAAATAATCAATCACGGCCTGCGCACGTTTTTGACTCAAAACTTTATTTTTTTGCGTGTCGCCTTCGGCCGACGCAAATCCGGTAATTTCAATCGTATAGCCTTTTAACTGCATCGCCGCCTGGGCAACCTGGTCAAGCTGCGTCTTTGCATCGGGCGATAGAACGGCACTGTTGACTTTGAAATTAACGGTCGTTGCCGATTGAACAACATAGTCGTCAATCGAGGAAATTCTTTGATTGGTGGCATTGACACCGGCAATCGCGGCATCGGCGGTGTCCTGCGCGGCTTTTGCGCCTCCGCGGGCGGCATTTGAAATCGCCAGCAATTCGTCAATCTGTCCCGAAAGCCGCTGCTGATTTTCTTCGGTCTGCGAAACGCGGTTTTCAGTCGGGGTGGCGCGGCTGTCAATTGATTGAGCAACGCGGAAATCTACTTTTCCGAAACGGATCTTACTCGCTGCCAAACTGCCTGTGCTGTCGCCGACGCCCTCGACTTCTAAATTTAACCCGCGAACAATTTGGCTTGCCGCAATTTTATCGCCGCCGCCAAAAATTCCGCCTTTGGTTTTAATGCTCGTGTTCGTCGCAACCAAAACTTTCGTATCAACGCCCGTGCCGTCGCGGACAATAAAACTCGAATCGTCTTTAGCAACGACGACACCTTTGATCTTATATTTGCTTCCGCTGGTTAATGTACGAACCTGCGCATCTTGGGCAAAAACACCGATCGCACCAATTAAAACTACTAATATCAAAGCAGAAATTTTTTTTAACATAATTTTATTCCTCATTCTTACCTATTTGGATTCAAATCTTAAATTACGGGGTTATAAAACAGATTCTAAGACGTTTTGAAAGCGGCTTTAGTTGTCGGAAAATTTTATTTTTTCGGCTTTACAAAACTTTTTCTACCACTGTTTTAAATCTTCGCATATTTTCCGATACTTTTTCAACCATAAATATCTGTAAGACAATTATCGTGCCAAAATTGGAAAACTCTCGTAAAAATTGCAGATACACGTGTTTAGAAGATTTCACGAAACGGTCAAGAATTAATAAATTGCCGAGGCAGTGTTCTATTTGCGAACAGTTGACAAGAAAACCGTCCGCATCTGATTCAATGATTAATTTTAGAGACTGAACGCGGTTGTTTCGAGATATTCCTTCATATAAGAAAGGAATCTTTCAGCATCTGCGCCGTCAACAATACGATGGTCGTAGGTCAGCGCAAAATACGCCATCCGACGAATCGCGATATAATCGTCGCCGTCGGGCGTCGTCAAAACTTTGGCGCGTTTTTCGATCGTTCCGACACAAAGAATCGCGACTTGCGGCTGATTGATGATCGGCGTTCCGAAAAGTCCACCAAAAACGCCTGGATTCGTGATCGTAAAAGTTCCGCCCTGCACGTCGTCAGGCATCAGCTTTTTCGTCCGCGCACGATCTGCCAGATCGTTCGCTGCCAAAGCCAGACCCGAAAGCGAAAGCGTATCAGCGCGTTTGATGACCGGAACGATCAAGCCCCAATCGAGTGCGACCGCCATTCCAAGATTTAGATCGCCTTTGTAAATAACATTGCCGCCCGAAATTTGCGAATTAACGACCGGAAATTTACGCAAAGCCTGTGTTACGGCCTGAAAAATAAATGGCATAAACGTCAGTTTTGTACCGAAACGCGCGGCAAATTCAGCTTTGTTCGTATCGCGAAAGCGCGCGACGTTCGTCATATCAAACTCATAGACGCTCGTCACGTGCGCCGAAGTCTGTTTTGAGAAAGTCATATGTTCCGCGATCTTCTTGCGCATTACGGACATCGGTTCAACGCGATCATTGGCGGATTGCGGATTGCGGATTGCGGATTGCGGATTCTCAATCGGTGCTTTAACAGTTTGAGATGCAGCAACCGGCGTCATTGTCGGCGCACCAATTTTACCAACCAGCAGATCTTGTGGACGAAGTGCCGCGCCCGTCTCGATAAAATTCAAAATGTCTTTTTTCGTCACGCGACCGCTGATGCCGCTGCCTTCGATGCGCGAAATGTCCACGCCGTGTTCTTTGGCAATATTACGAACGAGCGGCGAAGATTTCGTGCGGCGCAGATCTTCAACGCTGATTTGTCCGTTGCCGGTTGTTCGTTGTTCGTTGCCGGCGGCGGCGGCAACTTTAACTTCTTGCGGTTCTTCAACCTGCGGAGTTTCAACTATCTTAGGAGTTTCGACAACTGTTTGACTGCTAACTGCCGACTGCTGACTGCCAACTGAACTCGCGCCGACCAGCGCAACCACTGAACCGACTTCAACCGTTTCGCCTTCAACGGCACGAATTTCTAAAAGTATTCCGGCCGCGGGAGACGGAACTTCGGCATCCACTTTGTCGGTCGAAATTTCAAGCAGAGGTTCGTCTTTTTCAACACGCTCGCCAACCGCTTTCAGCCATTTTGAAACCGTTCCCTCGGTAATTGATTCGCCCATCTGCGGCATCACAACCTCGGCCGCTTCGCTCGATGGCGGATTTTGGATTGCGGATGACGGATTTGATTCAACCGCCGTCACCTTTACTGCTTGTGCGATTTCCGCAACAGGCGCAGGCTTAACTTCTGCAATAACAGGTTTTGATTCTTCAAATTTCGGCGTTTCGATAGTTGTTGTCTCCGCGTCTCCGCGTCCCGCCGTCCCCGCGTCATTAGAATCGCCGATCACGGCAACCACGCTGCCGACCTCGACGGTTTCGCCTTCCTGTGTTCTGATCTCTAAAAGAATGCCCGCGCCCGGACTCGGAACTTCGGCATCCACCTTGTCGGTTGAGATTTCCAGAACCGGCTCGTCTTTCTCTACCCGATCGCCGACGGCCTTCAGCCATTTCGATACCGTTCCTTCCGTGATGGATTCGCCCATTTGCGGCATCACAACTTCTACGCTCATATGATCTCCGTTTTATAAATAATCGCTGTATAAAAATATCAAATAAATAGCATACAAGAAAAAGAGTGAAAAAGTGAAAGAGTGAAAAAGTGAAAAAGTTTTGTTGTCTATTATCAAACCAACTTTTTCACTTTTATTCGCTGATAAGTTTGGCGATCAGAAACGCTGCGCCGGCCGCGACACTTCCGATAAAACAGGTTTGAATTGCACTTTTGAAAGGTCGCGCACCTGTGAATTTTCCTTTGATGAAGCCGAAAACGAACAGCGCGATCACCGTCACGCCGACTGACCAAAGCAAGGCCGACTGCGCTTTGTTCAACAAAATAGGGCAGCAGCGGTATCAAACCGCCAAAAGCATAGGCGCCGCCGATCGTTAAACCGCTCTGAAAGGCGCGTTTCGGTTGCGGTTTTTCCAATCCTAGTTCGAAACGCATCATAAAATCGGCAAAATCTTTCGGGCGTGCCGCCAAAGAATCAACGATCGGCGTGCTTTCTTCCGTTGTCAGACCGTATGTTTCGAGAATCTTCAAAACCTCGTCCTTTTCGTGCTGAAGCATTTTGTCAATCTCGTGAATCTCGCGCTGATATTCGCTTTCATAATGCTCGGCATCCGATTTTCCGGCAAGATAACCGCCGAGTCCCATCGCGATCGAACCCGCGACGATTTCCGCGAGGCCGGCCGTGACGATGATCGAAGTCGAAGCGATCGCGCCCGAAAGTCCCGCCGCCAGCGCAAACGGCACGGTCAAACCATCCGACATTCCGATAACGATGTCGCGCACCACTTCGCCCGACGTAAAATGTTTTTCAATATGCGGTGTTTGCGGCATATTTTTGATTAGACATCTTTCCTATAATTTTTTACCGCAGAGACGCTGAGACGCCGAGTTTTTTGAAAAAATGTTTGGCTAACAAACTTCCGATCATCTCGAAATTACGCGGATCTTAAAAAACGTTTTCGTAAGTTTTTGCCTCTTTCCTCGGCATCTCAGCGTCTCTGCGGTTAATTTATTCTGAAATTCTGTCAATATTTATTTTGTAAAGATCTCTATTAGTAGATGTAAGGCAGCCTTTAGTTTGTCTTACATCTTTTTGGCAATTTTGAACTCGATCAACTTGATCGCCTGCTCGACCTCGTGGATCGAATCGCTCAAGACAATTTTTTCGCCTTTCACTTTGCGTATCTCGCAACTTATTTTACCGTTCTTGCCGGTTGATCGAACGGCTTCGATCTCGCTCCAATGTGCCGTAAATTTGCGATACGTCAAGCCGTTTTCGTAAATCTTCAGAATATTTTTCCGCGACATCAGCCAGCCGAACATCGTAAAAAGATAAACAATCAGAAACGCCGTCGAAAGAAAAAAATACAGGAAGTTTTGCCGAACGGAAAACATCCCGAGCGTAACGAGAAAAAAGATGAACGACAAGACGGCGACGATCACCGCCCGCTGCAAAAAGGCGGGCGCGATGGCATAAACGCGGACGAGTTTTCCAAGATTTGTTTCGGGTATCATCTCTTCAAATTATCGTGCTTTTGTAATTCCCGACAAATAATCCTTTTTCGACGCGTCGCGCACCAAGTGCGGATATTTTTCGCCGCCTTGGTAATTGATGGTCAAAACATTGCCGACGGTTCCGTTTTCGGCTTCGATCTTGATGACGGATGCCGCGCTTTTTGTCGCCGCAATTGTTTTGTACAAATTATCGAGCGAAAATTCTTCGTCGCCCACTTTCTTGATTATCATTCCGGGCACGAGTCCGGCTTTTGCCGCCGCCAGATCGGGATTGATGTCTAAGATCGTTCCGTCTTCGTGGACGATGATACCGATCGAATACATCAGATTCGCTGAACTTGCGCGGCCTTCGTCAATTTCGCCCTGCTTGTTCGGTGTCTCGTTGTAAACAAGCCGCCAACCGCCGTTCGTGATTCCGCCGAGCGGCGCATTTTTCTGCGCTTTGTACACTCTTTCGATAAAAAACGCGCGCCAATCGTAAGGCAAAACTTCATTGAGAGTTCTGACGATCTCGTCTAAATCATATGTTTTGACCATCGGCGCGCTCGTTTGTCCGCCGTGAAATTTCCGCACAAAATCGTCGAGCGAGAGTGTTCCACTACTTTTTTCGCGGATCAATATGTCGGCTTCCATCCAGATCAGCGCACCTTCAAAATAATAATCAACGCGGCGGCGTTCGTTCATCCACGCCCTTGGACTCGGATAAGTGAACTGCACGGCGCGCGCCGTGTCAACGAGCGGCCGCCAGCGTCTGCCGGTTTGATAATCCATCTGCGCGGCGGTTTCGGCAACCGATTCGCGAAACATTTCGTCGGTCCAAAGACCGCTTCGCGTCGGGAGAACTCTGCCGAGATACTGTGTCAGCCCTTCATAGACCCAGAGCAGTTCGCCG
>JANLTD010000066.1:0-4750 GCA_031362765.1 Acidobacteriota bacterium
CCGGCATCATCGCCCAATACGGCACGAACGATCTTGGCACGCATTCCCGGTTCGAGAAATGCACGGCTTCGAATCTGATCTTCGATGTGATGGATAAATAGATCCCAACCCGCCGCCGCGCCGCCGCCGATCACAATTACTTCCGGATTTAAGATATTTATCAAATCAACGAGTGCGATTCCAAGGTAAAATCCCAATTGACGAAAGACTTCCAACGCCAGTTCGTCGCCATTTTGTCCCGCTTCATATACATCGACAGACGTTAGGCGATTTTTATTCTGCAAAACCGATTTCGGATATTGCGGTTCCATTTCGCGTGCCAGTCGAACGACTGCTGTTGCCGACGCGTATTGCTCAACACAACCGCGTGACCCGCAACCGCACAGCGCTCCGAAAGGCTCGACACAAATATGCCCGATCTCGCCCGCTGTTCCGTCAATCCCACGCAAAACCGTCCCGTTGATAATAATGCCGCCGCCGACCCCGGTTCCAAGCGTCACCATGATAGAATTCTTAAATCCTTTCGACGCGCCCATCCAATTTTCTCCGACCGCGGCCGAATTCGCGTCGTTTTCGATCATCGCCTTGATGTTCAATTCGCTTTCGAGCGCGGCGACCATCCGAAATCCGTCCAGACACGGAACATTCGGAGCCTTCAACAAAATGCCTTTTTCGACGCTGACCGTTGCGGGAACCGCCGCCGCAATTGCTTTCACAATGCCTTTTGATTTTGTACCTTCGATACATTCATTTGCTTGTTCAACAATTGTCCGGACAATTTCATCGGCGCGGTCGGACTTCGGGGTTTCGCGCCTCGTTCGAAAGAGAATTCGACCTTCGCGGTCAATCGCCGCCATTCGCACATTTGTTCCGCCTAAATCGCAAGCCAGGACGATTGTTTTCATCACAAGTTTTATAGTTTGTTAGATTTTTTCAAGATTTGAGAGACAAACTTCAGAATCTGCAATTCTTTCCAAAAAAGATTTTATACTTAATTCATAAAAGCAACAAAGGCTTCCGACAATCTATCGCGCCAACTTGTCCAGTTATGTCCGGTTTCACCTTCAAGATAAGTTACGGAATATCCTTTTCCGCGCAGCATAACATTGACCCGCCGTGTGTCTTCGGTGCCTTCGAGCGTTCCGTCGTCAAAATAGAACTTGTATTTTGTTTTATTTACGTCAAGTTTCGACAGTTCTTTGACGACGCGCTCGTTATCAATCCAAAATGACGAGCTTTGTCCGCCAATGAAAGAAAAACTTTCGGGATATTTTAATCCGACCCACACACTCGTCACGCCGCCAAGACTTGCGCCGATAATTCCGCGCGCCTCCGGTGTTTTAATGGTGTTGTATTTGGCATCAATCGCCGGAACAACTTCCGTCGCGACAAATTTTGCATAATCGTCCGAAGCCCAATATTCCTTCATCCGATCTTGCGGGTCGAGAAAAACCATAATGAAAGGTTTGATTTTCTTGGCTTTGACCAGATTTTTCTGAATCTGAACCGCTTTTGCGCGGGCTACATATTCGCTTCCGTCCTGAAAATATAAAACCGGAAAGGATTTGTTTCCGGATTGCGATTCGTATCCTTCGGGTAAATAAACTTTGACCGTTTTTTTGCCGTACTGTTTTGAATCCACTTCAATTTCTTTCAGCATCGGCGGAACCGTCACATCAATGATTTCATTCGGATTGGTCGGCTCAACATTTAATTTATCGTCGCTATCCCATTCGGTGGGTTTATAATCGGGCATCGCGAAAAATGAATTTTCACCGCCCACGCCGTTATTCAGTTTGTTCGGGTTTAATCCATCGGTTATCCAGTTTCCGTCTGCGACGAATTTGTATTCGACCCGCGCCGTCTTTGCCAAATCAATCTGGGCAGCAAATAAATTATCAGCGATTTTTTGCAAAAAGATCCGTCCCGGATTCCAACTTGTCAGATCGCCGGCCACTGTCACACTTTTTGCCTCGCCGCGATAAAAAAGAATCGCTTTGCCGTTTTCGATCAGCGGAGAAGTTTTCGCGATTTTGATCTTTTCGATCAGTTCGGGCGAGAACTCTTGTATTTTGGGTTTGACGAGAAGTTTAATGCGCTCGAAACCGGTCGCGCCGTCAGGCGTTTCGATACCGAGAACGCCGACAGTGTCTTCCGCCGGCATCTTAAATTCAAGGATAATCTGTCCTTTTTCGTCGGCTTCGGTTAAATGAAGTTCGCCGTTGATCTGATATGCAACTCTTGTTTTCGGCGTTGCTGAGCGCGGAAATTTAATCGTTTCGCCAACTTTCAAAGGCGGCAAAACGATCTCGACATCTGTTCCGCCAAAATCGCTGACCTGTCCCGGAATACCGTTTTTGACATAGCGATTATAAACAATGTCCGGCGTGTCCAGATTTCTGCCCGCCTGTAAATTGACGGCGAGACGGATAAACTGCGCCATTGACCACGCGAGCGGCGTTGCCGATCCGGTTCCTTCGCCGAATTTTAGTTCGGACACGAATTGTTTGTCTATATTTTTCGGCGTTTCCGCTTTATCCCAAACCTGTTCGGGAATCATCAAACCGTCATTGGCAAACCCGAGCATCGCATCAAGACGCGATTTGCCGTTTGCTAAACATTGGTTTTTGGCTTTCAAATCCGCAATCCGCAATCCGCAATCGGCAATCTCAAATTGCCCGCGCTCGCCCGAAAGCAATGCCCAAAGTCTGCCTTTGCCGGTGTATTTTCCGTCGAAATTCCAACGTCGTCCGTCGTCCATTTCGCCGTAACCGTCGTGATTGTAGCGATAAAAAGCGTCGCCGTTCGGCGTGTTGACGCGGATTACTTCGTCAACGACCTTGACCGATTTGGCGATTAACGGATCGTCGGGCGATTTAATACCCAAACGGACAAGTTCGAGAAATCCCGCGTCAATTATTTCGCGTTCGTCAAAAAATCCTGCGCCGTTGCCGAGATCGAGTTTGTCGCCGGCGTTCGGATTGCCTTTTTGCGTGAGCCGCAGATAATAATTACCGTCGCCGTATTTGCCTTTCGTCGTCGCCGTCCAACGCTCGATGTTGCGCGCCCAATCGTCAGCCGTCGCGGTGTAAAGAAGTGCGCTTGCCTCGTCACCATTTTTCCGCGCAATGTCCGCCGCGCAGATCAGTCCGGCGATTTCCGCCGCAATCGTCGAAGGCGAATAGCCCGAACGCTCTTCCCAACGTTCCTGCGGCGTTGTCGGGCCGTTTCTAACAATAAAATCTGCCGCCTTTTTGATGTGCTTTTCGTAAGTTCCTTTGTCAAAACGCTGTAATTGATACGAAAGAATCAGCGGAAACGCAACTTCGTCCATTTGCAGCGAATTCCAAAAAGGTTTGCCGTCAAGCCACGAATTTTGCGGAAAACTCCCGTCCGGTTTCTGCTGAACCTTGAACAAAAATTCAAGCGCACGATCCGCCGCCGCCGTATCGCCCAAAGCCATAAACGCGGTCGCGACCTGATACAGATCGCGCGACCAAACCAGATGATAACCGCCGACCGTATTTTCATTGGCATTCTTATCGCCGCCCCACGGAATCGTCAAACTCGCGATATTCGCGCCGCGATGCGTCTTATCCTCGTGCGCTTTGAGGAGCATCGCCGCCATATTAAACTGCGCCTGATATCGGGGCTCGACTTTCGGAAGCGTTTTTAAATATTCGATCCAACCTTCCTGATATTCTTGATAATTTTTTTCAAAGCCTTTGAGTAAGGAATCCTGCGCTGCTTTCAATGCTTCATCACCAGTATTTCCGAATCCCAAAGAGATTTCAAAGTTAAATCCGCTCGAAAAAACAGACGTCATCTTTCCCGACTTAATGACAACGCCATTGTTTCCCCGGTCAAAAGAATTTGAAAAAACAGGCGTAATCTTCGCCATTTGAACGACGTTGCCATTTTCCGCCCGGGCGAATGAATTAAAAATCTTCCCGTCTTTTTTTAATTGTGCTAAACCGTCGCCCGGCGTGCCGAGAAAACCATTTGTCAATTCTTCAAACTTGCAGTAACGACAAGTTAAAGCCGACGATTTATCTGTATCAGAGGACAAAAGCGCGTTGCCTTGCGACCACGCCGTATCGCCCATTCCGCTATTGGCGAGCGAAGGGTCATAATAAACATAAAGCTGGTTGTCCGGATTGTTGGTGCTGAATTTTACGGAAATTACGACCGAATTATTCTTCGGGTTTGCAACATATATTTTTTCAATGCTCCAATCACCCGTTTTTGACCAATTTGTTTGCTTGTACGAAAGCGAACTCGGACTTGAATAGTTTTTATAAATTTCAAGATTTGAAATCGGGGAAATATTTTTACTAATTTTGGTATTTAATGATTCGATTTTATGATTCGCGTCCGTTTGTTCGGTTTCAACTTTGCGCGTTTTCGGATTAACGACGACAAACTGCAAAAGATGAACATTCGCGACCGTTACGTCAGGATAATAAACTTCGGTCATGACGCCTTGCGCGAGTGTGAACCACACTTTGCTTTCGAGTGATGCAGAAGTTCCAACACCCTGTTTTCCGGCGGTCGCCCATTGCGCATCATTGCCCGGAGCATTCGGCGCCAGCGTCTGCGCTTGAAGATTAGAGAAGAGGCTTAAGGCAAAGACGCATAGCGGCAAAGGCGCAAAGATTTTTAATATGAAACCGTAAAACTCTTTCATAAAAATCTCCCTTTCTCCTCTTCTCCTCTTCTCGTCTTCTCCTTCTCTCCCTTTCTAGCTTTT
>JANLTD010000195.1:0-2035 GCA_031362765.1 Acidobacteriota bacterium
CTCCATTCTTTGGGGAAATGGGAACAGGCAATCGCGGCTTTTGAGAAAAATGTCGCGATTGCGCAGAATCCGAGTTCGATGTTTAATATCGCTTGCGGCTATTCACGGCTTAAACAAAATGATAAGGCGTTTGAATGGTTGGAAAAAGCATTGAAAAACGGCGCGGCTTTTACTGTCAATATCGAGACGGACGAAGACCTTGAAAATATCCGCAAAGATGCGCGGTTCAAGAAAATGACCGAACTTGCCGACCGTCAGAAACGACCGTGTATCTATTCGGCTGAGGCGCGCCAGTTTGATTTCTGGGTTGGTGATTGGGACGTTTTCAACCCGCAAGGTCAAAAGGCGGGAACAAATTCGGTGCAGCTTTTTTCGGACGGCTGCGGACTGCTTGAAAACTGGACAAACACGACCGGCGGCGACGGCAAAAGCATTAATTTTTATGACACAGGCACCGGTAAATGGTATCAATCGTGGATCGGAACAGGCGGCGGCGCGCTTCGTTATTCGGGAAATTTCCGTGAAGGCGCGATGCGTTTTGAGGGCGAAACGATTGCGAACGGTGCCAAGACTTTGCAGAAATTGACCTTCACCAAAATAGACGAAAATACCGTTCGACAACTTTTTGAAGCCTCGACCGACGACGGCAAAACCTGGGTGATCACTTACGATTTGAAATACGTCCGAAAAAAATAACCAGCCAAAATAGACTCGTTTTCGAAAGTGCCGCAGAAACTTAGCGGCACTTTCTTTTGCTTAAAAGGCAACGAGGCTGAAAATTTGCCGAAAAATCGCGCTATTTGGCTTAATCGATTTGAATCTTTTCTACAAAATCGGCAATAATTACCCTTTTGCTTAAATCGTGCTTTTTGAATTAGCCGAATATAGAGCTTCAAAATTTTTTAACTTAAAAATATAACAGCGGAAAATATTAAACATAGGTAATTTTTTAATGGAATCTACAATTCTTTATTTGATCCCGGCATTAGGGATTTTCGGATTAGTTGTAATGGCAGTTCAATCTGCCTGGGTATCTAAGCAGCCTACCGGCGAAGCAAATATGGTTGAACTTTCAACGTATATTGCTGAAGGCGCGATGGCATTCTTAAAAGCCGAGTGGAAAATTTTAACTTATTTTGCGATCGTTGCAGCAGTTGTTCTCGGGTGGTCCGGAACTTTGATTGAAACATCTTCCCCGGTAATTGCAATTTCATTTCTGATCGGTGCGGTACTTAGTGCGACTGCCGGATACTTTGGGATGAATATTGCGACCAAAGCAAATGTCAGAACAACACAAGCGGCAAGAACCGATCTTAAAGGCGCGCTTAAGGTGGCATTTACCGGCGGAACGGTAATGGGACTCGGAGTTTCCGGTCTCGCCGTTTTAGGTCTCAGCACTTTATTTATCATCTTTTATCACATCTATGTTTTGAACGTTCCCGGTGCGACCGTTAACGGGGTAGCGATGGAAAAAGCGATCGAAGTTCTTGCCGGATTTTCTTTGGGTGCCGAATCAATTGCTCTTTTTGCCAGAGTCGGCGGTGGGATTTATACGAAAGCGGCTGACGTCGGCGCAGACCTGGTCGGTAAAGTTGAAGCGGGAATTCCTGAAGATGACGTGAGAAATCCGGCAACTATTGCCGATAACGTCGGAGATAATGTCGGCGACGTGGCCGGAATGGGAGCGGATCTTTTCGGGTCTTATGTAGCGACAATTCTGGCGACGATGGTTCTCGGACGTGAGATTATCGTGCGTGATAATTTCAACGGTCTTTCGCCGATGCTTCTGCCGATGCTGATTGCCGGACTTGGAATTATTTTTTCGATTATCGGTTTTACGCTCGTGAGAATCTCCGATGATAAAGGTAATGTTCAAAGAGCGCTGAATATCGGAAACTGGACTTCAGTTATCATTACGACAATTGCCTGTTATTTCATTGTGATGTGGATGATGCCTGCAAATATGACTCTCAGAGGTCATAACTTCACCAATACGGGAGTTTTTCTGGCAATCCTGGTCGGCTCGATAGTTGGC
>JANLTD010000022.1:0-3974 GCA_031362765.1 Acidobacteriota bacterium
CACCCGGAAAAACTAAAGGAAGTAAAATTACCAGAAAAAGAGATTTAGAGAAGTAAGGAAAGGAAGCAAAACAAGGAAGGCTATAAATTCATTTCCACAACATTTGACACGACCTCATAATTCCGAAACAAAACAAGTTAAAGAAGGTTACAGTTGGAAAACCGTAACGATTGAGAAATATGTATTTTATGTTCCCGGAAAGTTGAACTTCGGTGAAATTTTCCCCGAATGTCTGTTTCTACAAACCCCTTTTTTGCGACAATTTACGACAACGAAAGAAATACCTTTTGATGTCGAAAAATTCTTAAATGAGTCGGTTGATTTGATGAAAGATGTTCCCGAAGAACTCAGAGTTTTGACCGTAAACGAAATTGCCGCTTTGCCGAGTCCTTATCGAATAACAGTTAATTCTCCAAAACTTAAATGCTATTCTCCGCACACCAAATTTGAAGAATACAAATTCTATTTTGAACTCGAAAGAGAAACGGGGAGAAAAATCAATTCGCTTTACATTCCTTTTCAAGCCTACAAGCAGAAAGACTTTTCATTGGTTAAAAAACGGATGAAAGAATATTTTAAGTTCTATTATCACTCCGAAATATTAGCGCAAGAAAATCTGGACGAAATTCTGAGTCATCCCTTGACGAATGAATTTCGGAAAATCGCATTTGAAAACTGAATCGGTTCTAACAGAGCGCCTTACCTTAAAAAAAAGTGGTAAGCAAGTTGTGTCAATTTGGATTCAAACGACAAATCTTCTATCTATGAACGAACAACAAAACAACAAAAGCATCGAAAAATTCTTAACCGAACTGGATGTGCGAATCAGAGCGCGTTATCCGCTGATTGCCATCAACACTTTTGAAGAAGACCGCGTGCGCGAATGCCTCAAAGATTTGATGTGCCGTGATAAACACAAGGAAAAACCGCTTTATTTCTGGAGTCGCCCCGGTGGTCTGCAAAAGATTTATGATCAGCAAAAAGGAATTTTGACGCGAGCCGAAGAAGTTTCAGACACGCAAGAACCGGAAAGCGTTTTAAGTTTTATTTCCGAGCAAAAAAGCGGTATTTTTCTACTGTGTGATTTTGCGCCGTATATTACATCTTACGGACAGGAAGATGCGGTTTTAGTTCGCTCTTTACGGGAAATTGCGTGGAAGCTCAAATCTACCAAATCCACCATTTTGTTTGTCGGACCGAATTTTCCTGACCTCAAAACACTTGAAAAAGAAGTAACTCAAATCGAACTCGAACTGCCGCAGGAAATGGAAATCGAAGATTCGATTGAACTTGAACTCGAAAAATTCAAAGAAAACGGGTTGCAGGTTGATTTGAGCCAGTCGGCGAAAGAAAGATTACTGCAAGCACTTCTCGGTTTGACCGGAGGAGAAATCAGCAACGTCATCGCCAAAGCGGTCATCAGTTCGCGCGGACTCAACGATGATTCGATCAAGATTATTCTCGAAGAAAAGAAAAACGTCATTCGCGGGAGTGGTTCACTGACTTACGTTCATCCCGAACCGGCAAATAACTTAGGCGGTTATAAAGAGTTAAGAGCGATTTTGGAACGTGCGGCACATACTTTCAGTCCGCAGGCGAAAGCACGCCACGTCGAACCGTGCAAAGGAATTCTGCTGGTTGGTCTTCCCGGCTGCGGCAAGGATTTGTGCAAAAGAGTCGCTTCAAGTATTACCAATCGCGCTCTGCTTGATCTTGATTTCGGCTCGATTATGGGCGAAGGCGGCGGCGTGATCGGATCAAGCGCGATGAGCATTAAACGCGCGCTTTCGATTGCCGGAACGATTAAAGGAATTTTGGGTATTTCGGAGTTTGAAAAGGCAGTTTCCGGTATGAAATCGTCAAACAAAACCGACGGCGGCGAAACGGCGCGGACGATTTCTTATCTGCTCAATTGGATGCAGGACAACAAAGATGTACTGGTTTTTGCCACTGCCAATGATGTCCGCGAACTTGAATCCGAACAATTCCGCATCGGGCGATTTTCTTATATTCATTTTGTTGATTTGCCGCGAGCCGAAGACCGCTTGGAGATTTTTAAAGTCCATCTACACAAACGCGCACTCATTTCGGAACAATTCGAATTGGATAAATTGGTTGATAAATCAAAAGATTTCAGCGGTGCGGAAATCGAAGGCGCGGTCAAAGACGGTGTTTTGGAAGCTTTTATTGACGGCGACCGGGAAGCCGAAACCAAAGACATTTTGAAGGCTATCGAAGGCATCACGCCGACGGCTGTAATGATGAGCGAAAAAATCGAAGAAATCCGCAAATGGGCGCGAAACAATATCAAAGGTGTCGGGGCGGCGGTTAATAATTCCGCTTTGGCAGACAGTCATGAGCGAACTATTGAGATCTAATGTCAAAAATCCTGTCAAAAACTCTAAAATCCTTATAAATATTGAGCCAAACTCCCAAAATGGTAAAGTGTCAGAAAACACAGGTTTTCTGACAGTTATCAGCTCTCATTTTTCGAGTATCTCAAAAGTCAAAACAGGGAATGTTTTTGGGATTTTAGTTATGAGACGGCTTTTGAGACAGTTTAAGGAATGCTAATAAGTCGAATTTAGAGATATAAGATTCTGTCTTAATAAGGTGCGTTTTTGATACTGACTTTTTACTGAGAAAATCTAACTCTGGAGGTGTTTTTTGCTTTATGGTCAAATGATCCGTTTGAGGATAAATTTACGAAACATTTAGCGTCATTATTCGGCGATGCAACAGCTCATAACATTAAACTTGCAAATTCTTACACAACTTCCATATCAGTTAATTCCATATGTTGCCCGTGTAAGCCATATTGCCAAATTTCCTTTAGAACTTTTATAATCTAATTTACCTTTATATTTCACGCACGACTATTTTTAGACGGCTCTTGTTTAATATGCTGGGAACAATCAATCCGTTTGAAACGGAAATTTGTGCCGAAAGACAAACAGATGGAATCATCAAAGCCAAAGAAAAAGTCGTCAAGTTTGGGGCAAGTAAAAAATTGACAGCGGAACGAGTTGAAGAAATAAGAGAAAAACGAAAATCGGGAATCTTAATCAAAACCTGATGAAAGAATACAAGCTGTCAAAACAAGTGTTTATATATATTTGGGAACAACGAGATTGGCAGATTAAACGAAGATAGTAAATTTTTGTTACCTCGCTATCGCTACACAAAAAAGACCTTGGATTAATACTAAAATCTCCAAAAAAAGAGATTGTTTAAATACAATCGATAATATAATTGAAAAGTTTCAAGTGAGAGTGCTACAGTTTACTCCAAAATGCAGATGAGGTTAGAGGAAACATAGATGATTGAAGACGATAATAACTTAACAGTGAGAGAAATTTTCCTGTATCCCATTGGAGAATTAATCGATAATCGCTACCTTGTAAAATCAAAAATAGGAGAGGGTGGTATCGGAGCAATATTTCTTGCCGAAGATACACGTTTATATTCGCAAAATGTTGTAATAAAACTTTTACAACATAAGTCCAACCAATCTCAATATTTGGTCGACAAGTTTAAGCACGAAAGTGAAGCGATGGCACGCATCAAACATCCCGGCGTAGTTTCGGTACTTGATCTTGGTCACCTTCCTGACGGAAGTCCTTATATTGTGATGGAATATGTTGAAGGAAAAACTCTTGCTTCGGAAATTCAAGTTGGTGGGATGGATTTTCATCGGGCGGCGACGTTTATTCGACAAATGGCACAAGCCCTTTTTAGCGCACATTTTGAAGGAGTAGTTCATAGAGACCTAAAACCCGAGAATGTAATGATTCAGCGCTTAAGCGATGGAACTGAGCAAATCAAGTTGATTGATTTCGGAATTGCCAAAATTACCAATCCGCAATCGGCGGATGCTACTCAAGTGCCCACCTTAATCGGCTCGCCTGCTTATATGTCTCCTGAACAAATTGAAAAAGGGGAGGTTTCAGCCGCAAGTGACATTTATGCGCTTG
>JANLTD010000296.1:0-2412 GCA_031362765.1 Acidobacteriota bacterium
CGGCGAAACCGCCGGAAGCCGCAATCGCCGCGCCCGCATAACCGCCGATCAGCGCGTGCGAACTCGAGGTCGGCAAACCCAAATACCAGGTAATCAAATTCCAGGTAATGACCCCGATCAGACCGGCAAGCAGCACGTAGAGATGCAATTCTCTCGGAATCGGCTTGAGATCGATCAATCCGCCGCCGATCATCTTTGCGACCGCCGTTCCATAAACGGCAAAAGCGATAAAATTAAAGAATGCCGCCCAAACAACCGCGACACCCGGCGAGAGAACACGCGTCGAAACAACCGTCGCGATCGAGTTGGCGGCATCGTGCATTCCGTTTGTATAGTCGAAAATTAAAGCGACGACAACAATAAAAATAGCCAGTACATGTATCGGTTCCATATTTTTGATTTCGGATTTCGGATCAGAATGAATTTTTTGTTTTCAATCCCCAATCGTAAATCCAACTCACTAATTCTCCTAGTTGTGTTTCAAAATAACACTTTCGATGATATTGCCGACTCGTTCACAGCGGTCGGTCGCGATTTCCAGTGTTTCGTAAAGTTCCTTTAACTTGATCAGGTTAATCGGATCGGTAACTTTGTGAAAAAGTTCGCCGACCGCCTTGAAATAAAGATCGTCAGCTTCCTTCTCAAGCCGCCTGATCTCAACGATATGTTGTTTGAAACCATTAGGCTTTTTGAGCATTGCAGCACATGAATCAATTTCAGTCGTTTGTGCTTGAATGATTTTAGCAAAATGTTTTGCGTGGTCGCCGATTTCATTGATGTTATACATCAAAATAGCAGTTGCGCTTTCGTGTATGTAATTGCAAACGTCGTCAAGCACCACCGACAGCGTGAAAATGTCCTCGCGGGCAAAAGGCGTAATGAACGACTTATCCAATTTAACGGTAATTTGACGCGTCAGATCGTCGCAATCATGTTCAAGATCTTTGATACGTTTGACATATCCCTCAAATGTTTCGGGCTTGTCCCGCGTCATTTCGACAAGTGCATTTGAAGCCAACTTAATTTTCTCCGCCGTTTGCGAAAAGAGATCAAAATAAGCATCTTCCCGCGGTAGTAAGCTAAAACCCATTATTAAAAATCATTCTGGAATTTATCAGAACTTCAAAAGAACTTCAAAAAAACAAGCCTCAAATATGTTTGAACACAACGAATAATTTCCTCGCTCTTTCTTCTTTGCTTTTCCATCTATTTGCAATTTCAAAACTTAAGAAAATTGCTTTTCTGACTTTCCGCATAAATCATCTGCAAATACGATACCTTTCAAAAATAACACTGTAAATTGAACGAATTGACAGTATCCGCAAAGAATAGCGTGAAATATTTCACACCTGCCGTGGAAAATGTAACATAAATTTAATATAGATTTAACACAACCCCAAATTTAACTTAGCAACAGGCGGTAGCTGGCGGTTGGCATAATTCTTGCGGTTACTAAATTTCAAAGGCTGTGAATTCAGCCCGAAAAACATTTCAACATTAAAAACATTGGAGAATTTATGTTAATTATCAGAAGTATTTTTGTGCTGTGTGTTTTGCTTTCTATTATTTCAATCGGCAAGGCGCAGGATACCGTGTCGCCCGCGCCGTCGAACGACAAAATTGAACAGCTCCGGAAAAAATTGGACGAGCAGGAAAAACAATTTAAGTCGTTACAGGAAACTTTGCTCAAACAAGCCGAAATGATCGAACGCCAGCAGAAACAAATTGACGGGCTGCAAACCCGGCTCGAGTCAAAAGAGTCGAGTCCGACAACCGTTCCCACGACTACCGGCCAGACAGCTGTCGTCAAACCTTCGCCGACACCGTCGCCGAAACCGGTCAACAATGTCGAAAGCGGATTTGGCAAGATCAAGTTTGACGGGCTTATACAGGCGTGGTATTCAGCCGGCAACGGAACGACCAACACCTTTCGCTTCAGGCGGGCCGAGTTAAAGTTCTCGGGACAGATCCTTCCGAAAGTGAAATGGACATTGATGATCGATCCGGCCAAGGCTCTGAGCCTCAATAAGACGACGACGCTCATCAATGGCGTTCCGGTCGTCACGGATGTCAGTCCGAATCAAGCGAGCCGTATTTTGCAGGATGCGTTTATTACGCTCACCTACCTCAAGAACGTCAACATTGACATCGGGCAATATAAGGTCCCGCTTTCGCAGGAAGGAATGCAAAGTTCGTCGGCACTCGATACGGTCGAGCGGGCGTTGTTTATGAGCGACCGCAGTCGGGGCGGCGGGCTTGGCGATATTCGTGATTTCGGTATTCAGTTTTCAGGTCCGCTTGGGAAGAATTTTAATTACCAGATCGGTCTTTTTAACGGAGACGGCGAAGACCAAAACATTCCTGATACCAATCAGCAGAAAGATGTTATCGGCCGTTTTGTTTTCCGACCGT
>JANLTD010000301.1:0-4356 GCA_031362765.1 Acidobacteriota bacterium
GGACAGTTCGCCGCTACGGCGAGCGTCTGATAATCGTTTTGTTAAATTATGCGCCAGTTGAATCGGCATCGGCATTAACTCGGGCGTTTCGTTACAGGCAAACCCGAACATCAATCCCTGATCGCCCGCGCCGCCGGTGTCAACACCTTGGGCAATATCGGGCGATTGGGTGCCGACCGCATCCATCACGCTTAAAGTGTTGCAATCGTAGCCGTAGCTGGCATTGTTGTAGCCGATATCGTCGATCGTATCGCGGACGATCTTTTTGTAATTAACCGACGCGTTGGTAGTGATTTCACCCGCGATAACAGCAAGTCCGGTCGTGACAAGCGTTTCACACGCAACCCGTCCGAACGGATCCTGGGCTAAAATTGCATCCAAAACCGCGTCAGAGATCTGATCTGCGATCTTATCGGGGTGTCCTTCCGTGACAGATTCGGAAGTAAATAAAAAATTTGCGTTGCTCAATGTTTAATAACTCCTTATAAAGAGAAAGATAATTATTCGAGTAGAATAACAAAAGGGCAATTTTAGCTTTTTGAAAGGGAAGTGTCAAAAGCAAAAAACTTTCCGCGGCCGGATCAGACAATAATTGTTTGCGAATCAGCGCTCAAAAAACGAATTGTATTGCATGAGCGAGGCCTCTGACCAAGAAATATTACACACCGCAGCGTGGAAAATTTCCCAACGGCCGCGGCAAAATGTTTGAAAAAATCTATAAAACAGAAGACAAACGGTTTCGGCATAATCATTGCGTATTAAAAGTCCTGATAAAAGGGAGATAAAAATATGGTGCGTGCAAAATTGAACGGTGCTGAATATGAATTTGAAAATGGCTTGACGGTGCTCGAGGCAGCACGGAGTTTGGGGATCGAAATTCCGACATTATGCAATGACGAGCGGCTCAAACCGGTCGGCGCGTGCCGTCTCTGTTTGGTTCATGTCAATGGCGAGGAACACGAAGCCGTCAGTTGTGCGAGAAAACTGGAAAACGGAATGGAGGTCGAAACACATACGCCGCCGATCGAACACGCACGCGAGATGAATTTGCGGATGCTGGCGCAAAATTATCCGCTCGAATCATTCAAAACATTTCCCGAGAAACATTTTCACAAACTGGCAAAGAAATACGGTTTGGAAGAAAAGGATTTTTGCGCTCAAACAAATGGTCACCGAATAGACGATTCTCATACATACATCAGTGTCGAGATGTCGCGCTGTATCGATTGTTATCAATGTGTGAGGATCTGCGACGAATTACAGGGGCAATATGTATGGCAGGTTGCCGGCCGCGGTGAAGATACGCATATCGTGCCTGATTCCTACGGCGATTTCGGCGCGAGTTCGTGTGTCAGCTGCGGCGCGTGTGCGGATGTCTGTCCGACCGGCGCCCTCGAAGACAAATCATATATCGAGCACGGTGCGGCGACCCATTGGACAAAAACGGTCTGTCCGTATTGCGGAACCGGTTGCGAAATGAACGTCGGAACCAAAGACGAACATATCGTTCAGGTCAAACCGGTCAATGAATCGCCTGTCAATCACGGTCATTTATGCGTTAAAGGCCGTTATGCGCTTGATTTTGTTCATTCAGAGGATCGAATAACGGAACCTTTGATCCGTGAGAACGGAGAATGGAAAGTTGTCTCCTGGGACGAGGCACTTGAATTTACAGCCGACAAACTGAGCGAGATCAAAGAAAAATTCGGCGCCGACAGCACGGCCGTGCTCGGTTCGGCGCGCGCGACCAACGAAGAAAACTATCTGGCACAGAAATTTGCGAGAGTTTGTCTGGAAACGCATAACGTTGATAATTGCGCCCGTGTCTGTCATACGCCGTCGGCTGCCGCCTTGAAAATGATGCTCAGCACAGGTGCCGCGACCAATTCATTCAAAGACATTGAAATAGCTAAGACGATCATGATCTGCGGGGCAAATCCGACCGAAAATCATCCGATCCTTGGTTCGCGCATCAAACAGGCCGTTCGCCAGAGAGGGGCAAAGCTGATCGTCATCGACCCGCGCCGGATCGAGCTTGCCGAATATGCAGATATTCATTTGCAGCTTAAGCCCGGGACGAATATCGCGCTGCTTAATTCGATCGCCTGCGTCATCATCGAGGAAAATTTGACGGATCTGGAATTTATCAAAACACGTGTCACGGATTTTGATAAATACAGCGATTTTGTCAGCAATTACGCGCCCGAAAAAGTAGCCTTAATTTGCGGTGTCGAAGTCGAATTGATTCGAAGGACCGCTCGGCTATATGCCTCTGAAAAACCTTCGATGTGTGTTCACGGTCTCGGGACGACCGAGCATACGCAGGGAACCGAGGGCGTCATGTGTCTGGTAAATCTCGCATTGTTAACGGGCAATCTGGGCAAAATAGGGACCGGAGTAAATCCCTTGCGCGGACAAAATAACGTCCAGGGCGCGGCTCAGATGGGCTGCGATCCGGGCATCTTAACCGGCAGTATAGCCATCGAAGACGGCCGCGAGATCTTTGAAAGGGTTTGGAAAACCGCTCTTCCGACGCAAAAAGGGCTCAGCCAATTGCAAATGATGGACGCAGCTGCAAACGGAAAACTTAAAGCTCTGTGGGTGATCGGTTACGATGTGTTTTTGACCAATGCAAATGCACATAAAACCGCAGAATCTCTCAAGAATCTTGAGTTTATCATCGTCCAGGATATGTTTATGAACGAAACGGCGCGCCAGTTTGCCGATGTCTTTTTCCCGGCCGCGTCTTCGTTTGAAAAGAACGGAACATTTATGAATGGCGAGCGCCGTGTCTCAAGGGTCAGAAAAGCGATTGAACCGATCGGCAACTCGAAGAGCGATTGGGAGATAATCTGTAACGTTGCAAAGACGTTTGGCAAAGGCGAGTTTTTCAATTTCAATTCAGCTGAAGAGATCTGGAATGAAATTCGCGAAGTTTGGCGGGGAAGTTTCGGCATTACGTATGACCGCATCGAAAAACACGGATTGCAGTGGAATTGCCCGGAAATAGACCATCCTGGCACGGAAGTACTCCATTCTGAAAAATTCGGCTCTCAAACTGAGACAGCTCTTCGCCGGATCAAATACATACCGACCAAAGAAAAGGTCAGCGACGAATATCCGTTCATTCTTAATACAGGCCGGACACTTTACCAATTTAATGCGGGTACGATGACCGGAAGGACAAAAAATATTGAACTGCGCCCAATTGATCTGCTGAATATCTCGCCGAAGGATGCAAACAAGCTTGGAATTTTCGATGGCGAGGTCGTTAGAGTGAAAAGTTCTTACGGAGAAATTGAAATGCACATCGAGATCAGCACAGGTATTCGTCAAGGAGAGCTATTTGCGACATTTCACAGTCCACGGATCTTCTTGAACCGCATAACTTCGCCAAATCGAGACCGGTTCGTCCAAACGCCTGAATATAAGGTTACAGCGGTGACGATTGAGAGACTTTTGGATCGGAAAGATCTTGGGGTTTAAGGAATCAAATTGTAACGATCGACCCGTTCCACGGAGAATACTAACATTTACCAGAAACATATGTGGCGTCCGATAATAAACCTTATGTAATTAATATCAAGGAGCTTAACTCAATTTGGTCTAGCGAGACGGAAACCGATGAGTGTGACAAAACCGGATTCCAAAAAACCATTTTGTATTTGGCGTTCCTTCACCAAGATCGAGATTTTTAGTAGAATGACGAGGATGGATAGGAAATTCACAATAAGGAACCACGCAAATGCGCTCAGATAATGAACTGCTCAGAGAGCTTCAGAGATTAAGCAGGTCCGGCATCATTAACGATGAAGAATTTCGCGTGCTGAGAAAAATTATCGTTGGCGGCCGAATCAGCCCGGAATTTTATCGCAGATTTGACAGATTATTTGCCGGCGAATCGAAAAGCGTTCCGGTTGAAACAATAAAAGAAAAGAGAGATTTGTCAATGGCTGAAAAACCCTTTGAAAAAGGCGACAAACTTTACTCGATGGCGGAGGCAATCAATGAGTTGAACCTGACGCTAACCATGCTCGGCGGGTTCGATAACTCGCGCGAACTTTTACGCTGCCCGGCTTGCGGCCTATTTGAAGATGTGACGGTTGAGGGAATGCTGATCACGGCAGAATCCGAATATCCGAGCGCCGATACAGGTTTGAGATTCGTCAAAGTGAATGACGACGAATGGAAGTGCCCGGACTGCGGACAGTTCTGCCCGGAGAGTCCGACCACTTAGAAAAATGGGTCTACCGGGGATTTAGTCGAAAGTTGCCAAGAAACGCGCTCGACTTCCCGTCCGGTGTTTCCAGGAATCGCTACTTGAGTTGACATCATTTTTAGCTCCTATGTTAATTG
>JANLTD010000324.1:0-3926 GCA_031362765.1 Acidobacteriota bacterium
TTACCTTCAAACGTCAAGGCGTGTCGAAAACTCCAATAAGTATCAGGAAAAATCGGGTAAACAAGTAAAACTTTCATACTTAAAATTTTACGCCTTTCAATTCATAAAAACAATAAATATGTGACTCGTCGCACACAAGAAATTGTAATAGTTTCGTCACGGATAATTTGAGATCAATCGGGTAAAACTTCAGGGTCATTCAGAAAAATATCAGGTGGTTTGGTTGAAAACCTAAAGATCATTGAATCAAACCTCAAAGGTTTTAATAAAAAATACCAAGTTTTGAAAAATCCCGGATTAATCAGTAATTACCTTAAAATAATGAAAGCAAAGGCGCAGGTAATTAAAGAATAGCCGCAAGTAATTAAAGATTAGTTGCTGGTAATTAAACAAAATGTGCGGATAATTCAAGATTGGCGACAAAGTTTGATCGAGAGTTCCGCCCGTCAAATAAAATTCGGGCGGGAAAGAGTCGAACTTTCTATACCGATGTACTCAGAGGCGGCATTCGCCAAAATGTTAGTTGTTTTTCAAAAAAGGAATTATAACGAAAACAAAAATTTACTCAGTTTCAAACTTTGCTGTGACCGTTTTATTTGTAAGCAAAGCCTTTCGGTTATCAAAAACGATGTGATATGTTCCTGCCCCAAGTCTTATATCAACTCGCCCTCGTGTAACGTAGTCGGATGTGTAAAATGACTTGAAAGCTGTTTGATTATTCAGATTTGCAAACTCAAAATCATCAACAACTATACAATTAATATCATTTTTACCGCCCGTAGCTGAAAATTCTCCTGTTAAATGAAAATTACCATTAGCAGTAAAAGAGAAATCTTGATAGCTCTGGGCAGAAACAGGAAAGGTTCTTTCAATGACTGTTTGTTTTACTTGAGGAGGATTTTGATTTGGCGGGTTTGAGGAATTTACTGGATAATAAGGATTATTGACTGTCACTGGACACGCAGTTTGCATTGAAAGAAGGAAGAAGCAAAGAATCATAATCTTTTTCATTTTCACACCTCAGAATTATTAATATTGAAAAGCAAACAAACTTTAAGCTAATTCAAGTAAAAAATCAATAAAATATGGGGTAAAAGGTAATAAATGGATTTGTTAAAGAGATATTTCTCCAAGAATTTTGCTATGATTTCACGACCGAGGTTCGCCAGAAACTAAAATTATTTATTTGAAAAGAAGAGCTTTTTCTAATGCTTCAATTGTATTTGAAATAGAAATAGGATGAGTTATGCCTCTCAATAATTTTGGCAAGTCTTTACCTCTTAAGACCTGTGTAGTCATTTCAACAATTCTTTTATCTGTAAATAATAAATGAACATAGGGAAGATGAGAAATATGATGAATATCTAATTCGTTGCTTGTTTCGATTAAATTCGCTTTCAGAAGATGAATTCTGACTTGGTTTTCTAACCAAGTTCCGGGACAGTTTTTCAAAGAAATTTTGCTTGTAATATCTCTAATTTCTCTTTCATAAATATCATGAAAGAGATTTTGTAAAACGGCTTTTATTGCGGACTTAAATTTAAAGTCAACTAAAAGATGGTCAATAAAACTTTTTTGAATTTTTCTATTATTTAAGTCAATTTCAAAACATTCTGCAAAAGCCTGTTTCATTCCAACTTTAGAAATCTTTGTAAAGAACATTTCAAAAATATCACGAGCATTTTTAACTTCAAATTCAATAACTTCTCTGGGAATGTTTTTATATTTACTTGCTTCAGTTTTTATTTCATCCTCAAGAAATTGTTTTCCTTGAACAAGTGAGTATTCTAGGTGCTCAAGAGGCATTTTTGTTTCTGGTAATTCAGAAAAGCGAGTGCTTTTAGAATCTTTAAGGTTTTCATCTTTTGGGGTAAGTTTCCAAATTGTTTTGAATGCTTCATATTTTATATTGCAAACATCGCGCAACAGTGGATTATCTAAAGATTTATATTTTGTAAATTGAGCAGATGAGATAATTTTGGTTGAAAAGAATCTGATAGACAAAGATGGGTCAATAATCAGACCTTTTTGAAGCAAAGCCAGAATAATCTCATTTTCTTGGAGATTGTGTTCAATGCGAACAGGGAAAAATCTTTCCAATAAATCAAACCGCGCTGTTCTTTCCTTTACAAATTTACATCGCATTATTTCAAAGAAATGCGCATTGGAAAGTGCCAAAACATATTTTCGGTAATTCCATTCATCAAGGAATTTTTGAAATCTGGTTGAATCATTCTCTTTAATACAAGTCAGTAAGGCAATATTACTTGTGTCTAAATAAATTCTATTCATAAATACCTCGAATATAAATACACAGATGAATATAAGCCACTAAAGTCTATATTCATCTGTGATTCATTTTACAACTCAACCTTTTCGATCACACCAACCCAATGTTCCGCCGACAAGGTTCCGTTGGCGAATTCCGCAGTCAAATTAAAAACTTGATCTGAGAATCCGCCGACGTTCAAGGTGTCGGCGCGTTCTTTGGCTTGCGTGTGAGCGTAAGGCTGAATGTCAATGCAGACGAGTTTCGCATCTTTATTACGGGATTTAAACTCGTTCCATTGTTTCATTGTTTCCGTACCGCTTCCGCCGAAGCGTCCGTGAACGGGCGTGTCGATCCACGATTCGTTGTCCGAAATGTAAATCAGCACGTCGCCTTTCGATTTGTGACGGTTTAGTTCGCGCAAAGGTGCCGAGCAATTTGTTCCGCCGCAGGGCAAACTCGCCAGTTTGTTTGCGTTTGTCATGATCGAATCACGCGGATTGAGCACGACTTTGACGACATCCGATTCAAACGGAATCACTTCCGCGGTCGGATTTTTACGAAGGATCGCCGCCGCGAACAAAGCCGCGACATCAATACAACGCACGGCGGAAGTGGCGCCCGGACGATAACCCGTCACCGCCGAATGCATCGAACCCGAAATGTCCGGAAAAACAAAAACCTTCCCTTTGATAACGGCGACGTTTTCGGTCGCAATTTCCATTGCGTCCTGCAACGCTTCGGTGATCGCCCAAGGAATTTCCGAGTTTGCCGTAGCCATTTTATAGGCGATCAGCAATTGATACGGAAAAGCTCGCGCCCGTTTGATGGTTTCACGGTCACGCAGGCGATTGGCGATCAATTCAACCGTTTCAGCGTCAGCAAAAACTCCGTGACGTTGAAATGTGTTGAGATTCATACGCGTCATCTGCCACGCCGCGCTGCGCGCAATTTGCTTCCATTCATTGGTCGAGATCGGTAGAGCCGTCAACATCTGAAAGGGAACCGGCGGAACTTCCAAAACCTCGCCCGCTTTGAATTTCTCAAACTGACGCACGATTTCGGGCAATTTATCGGCATCAATATCACGCCCGATAAACCAGCCGTAAAGCGCGGCTTTTTCATCGTCTTTCGGCTTCGGGTGAACCATTTTCAAAACGTCCGCGAACGACGGCGATTGTCCGATTGATTGTTTGAAAATAGATTCCGCTTTCCGCGATTCAAACCATTCCCGAACAAGACGTTTCGGCATTGAACCGAGCGATTTTCTACCCGTCACACCGCTTCTCATGATTTGCACGAAGTTTCGCAGCATCTTGCCGTTATCAATCACACGCGGAAACGTCTTTTCAAACAAAGCTTTATCTTTTGTCGCCAGAACTGCCGTCAAAAGCGCCGGCATATCCTTCATAAAGCCTTTTTCGCGGGCGTAAATGGCGGTTTTTGCGATAAATTCAGCGTCCAGTTCTTTTGCCAGCGCAAGAACTTTTTCAAGTTGTTCACTCGCGTTTGCGTAAAAGGTCTGCGAGAAACACCCCGTCGCCGCATATTGTGCCAAAGCCGCTTTCGGCGTTAATTTATAGGCCGTTCCGCCGGCTTCGTTGAGGGTCTCGGTTTTTGGTGTAAATAGACCGCGAACCGTTTGAAATAGATTTTT
>JANLTD010000453.1:0-2475 GCA_031362765.1 Acidobacteriota bacterium
TGGTCAAGTTCAAAACGCCTTTGCTCGAAAAAGCGTTCGAGGTTTTTCGTAAAACATCGGACATCGAAACCGTCGCCGCTTTTCATCTTTTTTGCGATGAAAACGCGTTCTGGCTCGACGATTACGCGCTTTTTCGCGCGATCAAGTTTTCGCAAGATCAGGTTTCGTGGCAGGATTGGGACGAAGGCTTAAAATTACGGGATCGTGAAACATTGGACGAAATGCGCCGCGAGCTTGACGACGATATTTTCGCCCAAAAATTTTACCAGTTCGTCTTTTTCAAACAATGGAATGCGGTTAAGAAATACGCCAATGAAAATGGCGTGCGCATTATCGGTGACGTGCCGATCTTTGTGGCGCTCGATTCGGCAGATGTTTGGTGTAATCCGACGCAATTCAAACTCAACGAAGACGGTTCGCCGAAAGTGATTGCAGGCGTTCCGCCGGATTATTTTTCAAAAACCGGACAGCTTTGGGGAAATCCGATCTACAACTGGGAAATAATGGCGCAAGACGCTTTTCGTTGGTGGTGCGACCGTGTCCGGCACACATTGAAAACGGTTGATATTATCAGAATTGATCATTTTCGCGGCTTTGCAGCGAGTTGGGAAGTGCCGGGCGGCGACGAAACCGCCGAAAACGGTCAATGGGTCAATGTGCCGGGCAAAGATCTGTTCAATACTCTGCGCTGGGTTTTCGGCGATTTGCCGATCCTTGCCGAAGATTTGGGTGTGATCACGCCTGACGTTGAAGAACTGCGCGATTCGTTCGGGTTTCCCGGAATGCGGATCTTGCAGTTTGCGTGGGGCGGCGATGCGAAGAATATTGATCTGCCGCATAATTACATCCAAAACAGCTGCGTTTATACGGGCACCCACGACAACGACACCAGCCAAGGTTGGTTTAATTCGGTCGCCGGAAAAGGCTCGGGACGTGATGCGAAACAAATCAAAAAGGAACGCCAATTTTGTATGAATTATCTGCAAACGAAGGGAAAGGAAATTCATTGGGATTTTATCCGCGCCGTCATCGCATCGGTTGCCAATACGGCGATCGTCCCGATGCAGGATTTGCTCGGACTTGGGAACGATGCGCGGATGAATCTGCCCGCGACAACTTCCGGTAACTGGCAATGGCGCTGCCGTGCGGAAGATTTTTCGGATGAAATTGCTGAAAGATTAGCTGAATTGACCGACCTTTACGGTAGGAATTTAGGAACATAAAGAAAATAGGATATAACGGTCGTTTAGAGGCGCCAATTTTCCGGCTGGGCGACGCGGTCAAAGACCGCTGCTAAACGATCAGGTTTTCTTAGTGAAAAATAGGAAAAAATGAATCAAGAAACATTAAAAAAGGTTCCGCGCATTTTTGTATTGTCAGGCGACTTGATCAAACGTTTTAATTGGTTCGGATACCTCATCGCATTAACAACAATAGTGATTTCAATAATTGTGGTCTGGCGTGAATATAAACATATTTCGTTGACCGATTCGCCCGGTTATTTTATTACTATTTCGGCGTGGTTCTGGCTTTCGATCGGCTTGGTGAAATTTGCGAAGGAATACGCGCAAGGCATATCGTTAGGAAACAGAAACGCGATCTTGAGTTTGATATTGTTGCTGGCAGTATTTTGTGTTCTTTCGGGCTTGACTGCCTGGTATAGATATTCGGTTGATTTGTTTGTTTTTGGCGTTTCTGTTTCGATATTTGTTTTGGCGTTGATTTTTTTTAGTTTATTGAGTTTTGGATTGGCTTTTTACTGGAATCGGTTAGAGGGTGGGATAAATATATATGAAGATTAAATTTATGAGGTCGCTATTACTTGGAATTTTATTTGGAATTTTATTCTTAAACACGGGTTTATTTGCACAAACGCCGACAGTCGAAAAGGTTGAGCCGCCGAATTGGTGGGCGGATTACTCGATAAATCCGGTGCGTGTTCTGCTGACCGGAAAAAATCTTCAGAATTCGTTGGTAATTGCTCCAAAGGGCAGCGGATTGAAGACGAGCAATCTAAAAATTTCGGAAAACGGACATTATTTATTTGTTGATATTTCAATTCCACCAAAAACGAAGGTGGGAAAATACAAATTTGTCGTAACCAAATCGATCAAAGGGCTAAACTTTAATTTTACCGAAGTTGAGTTCGAGATCTCGCCCAAATTGAATCGAACCGGACGTTTTCAGGGCTACACGCCCGACGACGTGATCTATTTTCTAATGCCCGACCGTTTTGCTGACGGCGACATTTCAAACAATGATCCGGCAAAATCGAAAGGACTTTACGATCGTTCGAAAGGCAGACATTATCACGGCGGCGACCTGCAAGGCGTGATTGATAAATTGCCTTATTTGAAATCTTTAGGCGTGACGGCCATTTGGACAACGCCGGTTTATGACAACAACGACAAGGTTGACACGATCGAGGTTTATCCGGGTGTTCCTGAAACGACGGGTTATCACGGCTACGGCGCG
>JANLTD010000482.1:0-3257 GCA_031362765.1 Acidobacteriota bacterium
GAAAATTTCGGCGCGAATGCCAGTTATGTTGAAGGTTTATTAACCCGTTACAAAGCAGACCCGAATTCGGTTGACGAATCGTGGCGCACGTTTTTCGGCGAATTGATGGGCGGCGTTTCGCCGCTTGAAGGCGGCACCGGACAATCGGCAGCCGCAACAATTACGGGCGATGCGATGCCAAAGGCGGCCGCCGTTACCGTTGAAACGCCGCCCGCCGTCAGAGAACAGGCGGCAATCGCGCTTGGCTCGGATATTGATGTCAGTCCGATCACCGGTGTCGCGAGGAAGATCGTCGAGAATATGGAACTGAGTCTGACCGTGCCGACGGCGACGACGTTTCGCAATCTGCCCGTTAAGGTTTTGGAAGAAAACCGACGGATCATCAACGAACATCTGCAATTGGCGGGACGCGGCAAGGTTTCTTTCACGCACATCATCGCCTGGGCGATCATCAAAGCGATCAAATTTTATCCGCAGATGAATGTCGGGTACGGTCTGATCAATAACACGCCGTCGCGTCTTCAGCACGAGAGCGTTAATCTCGGGATCGCGATTGATGTCGAGAAAAAAGACGGCTCGCGCAACTTGTTGGTGCCGAATATCAAAGCTTCGGACAAAATGAACTTCGCCGAATTTTTCGCGGCTTACAACACGCAGGTCAAAAAAGCACGCGGCGGAAAACTGGAGATCAAGGATTTTCAAGGCACGACAATTTCACTAACAAATCCGGGAACGCTCGGCACGATCGCTTCAAGTCCGCGTCTGATGTCGGGTCAAAGCGCGATCATCGCGACCGGCGCGATCGAATATCCGGCCGAATATCAGGCGATGACCGCCGGTGCGCTTTCGATGCTCGGCATCAGCAAGATCATCACACTGACCTCGACCTATGACCATCGCGTCATTCAAGGCGCGGAAAGCGGTTTGTTTTTAGCGAAGATCCACGAATTTATAACCGGTCAGCATGACTTTTACAACGAGATCTTCGCGGATCTCGAAATCAATTATCCGCCGATGCGCTGGGCCGAGGATCATAATCCGTCGCTGTTCGGCAGCGACCGCGCGAGCGAACAGGCCGAAAAGCAGGCGAATGTCTTGCAGCTGATCAACGCTTACCGGATTCGCGGACATCTGCTTGCCGATATTGATCCGCTCAATATGACTTCATACCGCGCCGCCGAACTTGACCTTGAAAATTTCGGTCTGACGATCTGGGATCTCGACCGCGAATTTATCACGGGCGGTCTGCACGGCGAAAAAACTGCCACATTGCGACGCATTCTGGATATTTTGCGCAAAGCCTATTGCGGCAAGGTCGGCATCGAATACCGCCATATTCAAAGCAAGGAAGAAAAAGAATGGATCCGCCGACAGGTGCGCGAACAGTTTGTTGACATCGAACCGCTGCCGGTCGCGATCAAAAAATCACTTCTTCTCAAACTGATCGAGGCCGAACAACTTGAGCAATTTATCCATAAAAAATATCTCGGGCAAAAACGTTTTTCGCTCGAAGGCTGCGAAACCGTCATTCCAATGCTCGACCAACTGGTCGAAAACGCTTCGGAAAAAGGTGTTGAAGAAATTTTTATGGGAATGGCGCATCGCGGACGGCTCAATGTTCTCTCGAACATCGTCGATTATTCGATGGCAGAGCGCATTTTTACGATCTTTGAAGGAACCTCGCACCCGAGTTTTCCGGCTGACGAAGGCGACGTCAAATATCATCAGGGCGCGATCGGAACACGCCAAACAATTAGCGGCAAAGACATCAAGATCATACTTTCTTCGAATCCGTCGCACCTCGAATTCGTTGATCCGGTCGTTGAAGGAATGGCGCGCGCGCGGCAGGATGAATTGCTCAATGGCGAAGAAGCCGACGCATCCTTGCGCGACAGCGTTCACGACCGTATCTTGCCGGTTCTGCTGCACGGCGACGCGGCTTTTGCCGGACAAGGTATCGTTATGGAAACCTTGCAGCTCGCCAATTTGCGCGGCTACCGCACGGGCGGCACGATTCATATCGTCATCATTAATCAGATCGGTTTTACGACCTCGCCCGAAGCCTCGCGCAGTTCGATCTATTCGACCGATGCCGCGCAGATCACGCAAACGCCGATCTTTCACATCAACGGCGACGATCCGGAAGCTGCTTTTCGCGTCGCCCGGATCGCGCTCGATTATCGTCAGGAATTTAACAAAGATGTCGTGCTTGATGTGGTCGGTTTCCGCCGTCTCGGGCATAACGAAGGCGACGAACCGAGCTACACGCAGCCCGTCATGTATGCGCGAGTCAAAGCGCATCCCGGCACCCGCCATCTTTACGCCCAACAGTTGATTCGTGAAACCGTCATTTCCGAAGAAGACTTAAAGACAATGACCGACGGCGTTGTCGCCAAATACGAAGGCATTCTCCGGCGTGCGAAACAGATCGCGACGGAAAACCCGAAACGCGCCAAACTTGCCGCCCACGCGGCGGAAGAAGACGGCTCACACATTCTGGAAACGCCAATCACAAAAGAGGCACTGCAAACCATTTCGGAAAAGATCTCGCTTGTACCGGCAGATTTTCAGATCAACCCGAAAATGGTCGGGCAGCTCGCGCGTCGCGCCAAAATGGGATCGGGCGAAGTGCCGATGGATTGGGGCTTTGCCGAAGCGATCTCGTTCGGTTCGCTCGTGCTCGAAGGCAAACGGGTTCGCCTCAGCGGTCAGGATTCGGGACGCGGAACTTTCTCGCAGCGTCACGCGCTGATGTATGACACGATCAACGGTGCGATGTGGTCGCCGCTCGGCGAATTGCGGTCAGGCGAAAACCCTCTGGCGCGATTTCAGGTCTATGACAGTTCACTGTCGGAAAATGCCGTGCTCGGTTTTGAATACGGCTATTCGTTTAATGCTTCGGACGTGCTTGTGATGTGGGAAGCGCAATTCGGCGATTTTTCAAACGGCGCACAGGTCATCATTGACCAATACATTTCTGCGTCGGAAGACAAATGGCAGCAAAAATGCCGGCTCGTGATGTTATTGCCGCACGGCTACGAAGGTCAGGGACCGGAACATTCCTCGGCACGGCTCGAACGCTATTTACAGCTTTGCGCGGAAAATAATCTGCAGGTGTGCTATCCGACGACTCCGGCGCAGTATTTTCATCTTCTTCGCCGACAGGTCAAACAGGAAACGGTGCGTCCGTTGATCGTCATGACTCCAAAGAGTTTGTTACGGCTTCCGGCGGCAAGCTCGAAGGTTGAAGAATTAAC
>JANLTD010000572.1:0-2295 GCA_031362765.1 Acidobacteriota bacterium
TTTGTTGCCGTTCACCTCACGCTGCAACTCGGGCAGAAAAGGCGTGATCATTTGGTTTTCTTCAGCCATTTTGCGAAGCCAAAGATCTGATTTAATCGTCATAATTTCTATTAAAAATAAAAAAGGAAAGTGATAAGAAAAAAATAACTTATCACTTTCCAAAAGCAAAATTCAAAAACGAAGTTTTTTAGTTAGCCTTTTTTACTTCGCTGATTTTGAGCGTGCCGTCGCCGACCGTGAATTTCAAAGGAACGCCGCCGATGCCGGCTTTGGCAGAGATTGATTTATCGGTAAATTTGATGTTGCGCAATTTAGGTTTGAGCTCGGCAAAGGAATTTTCGATTTGTCCGGTGCGCAAAACCGTCGCGTCAATTTCGGCATTGAAACTGAGCGGTAATTGGACATTCATCGTTCCCGTCGCCAGCTGAATATCGGCAAAACGCCCGCGCCAACCGCGCGTCGGAATTAAAACGTCAACCGTTCCGGTGCCGAAAGTGGCTTGCAGCGAACCGCCGATCAGATTGATCTTCGCATTTGAATTGACATATTTGACAAAAACTTCGCCGTCCACACCGGAAAGCATAAAATCGCCGGTGCCGCCGCTGATATTCAAATCCGCATAGCGCGGAACCTTGATCTTATAATCAATCCTAAACGGCAAGCCGAGCAGATTCTTCGGGAATTTTTTCGCCGTCCGTTTCATATAATCTTTGTCAAAGGTGCCGACACTGACAATGCGTATCGAGTTGAAACTCTGTTCAATGACAAAACTGTTAACGGTCGCAAGCTGAGCCAGATCTGCTTCCGAAGCGGCTTGCATTTCGATTTCCGCCGAAACTTCGATCTCGTTTTTGTTCCAGCCTTCGATCGAGATCGAACCCAAAGGCGCACCTGTCACGGAAATTGTTCCGCCCGCGCCGAAATCTACCGAATCGGTTTTATAAGCCGTGCGTTTGATCAATTGTTGGGTTTGTGCGAAACAAACAGCAGAAAAAGTCAGAATGGCAAAAGCGATAAAAAGCGTTTGAATTGTTTTTTGATTTTTCATTGTCGGAAAAGATTCTTTGGAGAGCGGAAAAGAGAAAAGTAAAAAGGTAAAAGATTTACCAACTTTAAGTGTAATGGTTGAAAGGGAATTGGTCAAAGGTTTTTTGCTGTAAGGAGGTAATTCTTCAGCTGAAAAGTTAGGAATTCATATATTTGACAAATGCGGGCGTAAAACAACCCTTCCAGACCTGAAATTTAATGTTCATTGATTGATAAACTTTCATCTTTTCTCAATTTGAAGTTAAAAAAGACCTGATAAAACTAATTTCAGGTCTGGAAGGGTTGTTTGACGCCCGCTCTTTTAGCATAGATCTTATCTGTAACTTTTACTGACGCAGTACAAAAAACAAATTATTATTTTCGTTTATTTCGTATGTTTCGTGGGCAAATTTAATTCTTTACTGACGCATTACAGGTGGGCTTGGAAGAGTCGAAATTTTAGTTTGACAACAAAAGAAACTGAAATTTCAATTCTCCGCTTTATCGTCGGATAAACGAAATACTGCCGCGCTGATTGGTGACGGTAATGGTTGCGCTGCCGTCGCCGTTTTTGCCGACAACCCGGCGGCCGTCGCTGAGGAAATTCATATTTCCGCTCGAAAAAGCGCCAAGCGAGATATTGCGTGTCGAAGGCGCGGTTGCGACAAGCCGAAACGAAGAGTTAAACGGAATTCGGAGATTGATGTTGCCGCGCGTCGAAGTAAAACGGTAATTGCCTTGCGATTGAACTTCGCCGTCATAGAAAATATCGCCGATGACGTTTTCCGCCGAGACGTTATCCGCGCCGATATTCGTCAAAGTAATGTCGCCTTCGCTCGAAATATGCGCCCGCACAAGTGTTCCGTGGAGATTGCCGACGTTTAAGTTGCCGATCCGCGTTTCGATGTCAACTGACGAAGTGCGCGGAACTTTGATGTTGAAATTAACATTGCCGACTTCGTTTCTGCCTTGATTGTCCTTGATCACATTGATCAGAATCATTCCGCTGAGACTCTGCGGGACAATATTTGCTGCGGGTGCTTCGAGGTAAGCTGAAATCTGGATCTGATCTTTGTCCCAACCTTCGACCGTGACGGTTCCGGTGCGGTTCGTCAGCTGCAGCCGGACATTTTTGCTCGCCGGATAAGTTTTGGAAAACTTTTTTTGGGCGAAAATATCCTGCACGGCAAAGGACGCAAAGAAAAAAACTACGCTCAATAGAATCGTAGTCTTGCCTATCACGGGAAAGGTGAGAAATTTGTTCAACGT
>JANLTD010000589.1:0-2092 GCA_031362765.1 Acidobacteriota bacterium
CGAGCGGTTTGAACGAAGAAAATTTTGCCGCTTCGCTTGAGCCGGAAACAAGGATTTCTTTGACATTCGGGTCAATCGGTACGTTGGTGTTGTTGGTCGGTTGCGTTGCGCCGGTCGGTTTTATCAAACTGCGGTTTTCTGTCTTTCCGCCTTGTCTTATTTGCTGTGAAAGCGCAACTGCCTCGTCCGACGGCAGAGTTTTCTTTTCCGTGACAACCGTCACATCTTCAAAACCTTTGTCGGCGAGATCGGCTTTATATTGATTGGCTTCCTCGATGGAATCTTTTGTGTCGCCGATAATTACGCGCCACGTGTTCGGCGAGATGCCGAGCATCGCAAACGCCTTTTCGCCCGACGCTTCGCGAATGTCGGCGGCAAGCGCGTCGGCTTCCGCTTGCGATTCGATGTTCTGAATTTCAAACTTATAAAATTCGATTTCGGGTGGACGATACGCCCGCGGCGCAACAAAAACTTTATTTGTCGCGAGCAGTTTAACGGGATCGTTCGCACTGACCGCGACGAGTGACGAATCAGACGTGGTGATCGAAACCGAACGCGCATTGGTCGCCAGACCGATCCGCACGGTCGGTTCGCCCGCCAAATAAAAATAGCCGGTTTCGGCGGCTGAAACGGTTGTTAAACAGGTAAAAAAGAGAAAAAGAGCGAACAGAAAAAGGGGACGTAAAACCATAATGATAGATTTTAACACTTATCGAAAAGCGCGGACAAGAATTTCAATTGAAATTCTGTAACGCCTTAGTTAAAGGTCAAATTTGCCTACGAAACATACGAAAAAAACGAAAAGGTAAAATAGAAACAGATTCTTTCGTCTTTTTCGTGCCTTTCGCAGGCAGAAAATCTTTTTGTAACTTTTGACTGACGCACTACGAAATTCTTGTCCGCGCTGATTATTTTGAGCTGATTTTTACTTTGTTTGGTAATTGTTTAGGTCTTTGGTTTTTTGAAAGAAATTACAGATCGGAGATGAGCTTCCCACCACGCCCCCATATTTTTCCGGAATCTTGTATTAAAATCATCGGGGGTACGTTGAATAAAACCAAAGACCAAAAACCAAATCAGTTACTTTGTTTGACTCAAAGGCATCATATCAATTCCAAAGGCCTTCGGATTTTCGCCAATGATCGCGGCGGCAAAAAACTTCGGCACATATTTGATATTTTCGTTTTCAAATTGTTGGAAATAGAGCGGAGTTCCTTCTTTTTTAAATGTTTCGCGGAGCACATCGACTGTTTCGATCAAAACCCAAAAGCTGATGCGCGGAGTTTTTGAGATTGCGGAAACTTCGGAGATATGTCTTTTTGTATTGCCTTCGCCGCTATTGAAAGCACCGATCGCAAGCGGCAAACCGATTGCATTGCTTTCGAAATAACGGTCAAGCATCATTTTGTAATGTTTCGCCGCCGCGCCCGCCGCCAGTTTTGGTTGACATCTTTCGTCGGGATTTTTCGGCGAGGCGTTTTTTTTGGTCTTTAATCCAAAATCTTTGGCGCTCATAGCAAGATACTGAAACATTCCCAAAGCTCCGGTCGGTGATTGCAGACACGGGCAAAATTCGGTTTCGATCATTGCCGTGTAAAGTCCGATTTGGGGCGGCAATTTCTGAGCGGAAAATTCTTCGCTGATGGCGGCGGCATTTTTACTGCCGCGCATAATGATCGAGGTCAGATCGCTTTTGATCCAGCTTTTTGAATCACAGCTGTCAAGTTTTGTTACAGATAAACGCTTTGTATACGAATCAATGGCAGACTGTATAGCGCGCAACCCTTCAGCGTTGATCTCGTCGCCTTTGGTGCGTCCGAAAACTGCTAAGATCTCGTCGGATTTGGCGGCGATAAAACGAAGTTTCTCGTCCGCCACCATTTGCGAATAAGTTTTAGTCTCGACCGCCGGTTTGGTCTCGGTTTTTTGCGCCCAAGCAAAATGCGAAAACATCATCAACCCCAGAAAAAGGGCAAAGAACGATCGTTTCATCTTAAAGTCCTCCCAAAAAATTATTAGACATTATTGGAAAATAAGATTGAAAATCCGATTTTCCATTTTTGTCGCTGAAGGCGACTAATTTAATAGCGTC
>JANLTD010000594.1:0-4980 GCA_031362765.1 Acidobacteriota bacterium
CGGTCGGCAATACGACCAAGGCTTTAACGAAAGGATACGCGGTCGGTTCTGCCGCGCTCGCATCATTTCTTTTGTTCTCGGCTTATCTCGATCAAGTCAAACATTACGGCGCGCCCATTAAATCGGTTGATCTGACCAAACCGGTCGTTTTCGTCTCCGCGATGCTCGGTGCGATGCTCGTGTTTTTATTTGCATCTCTGGCGATTCGCGCCGTCGGCAAAGCGGCTCAGGTCGTGATCGAAGATGTCCGCGATCAATTTAAGAATGACCCGGGAATTTTGGCGGGAACGTCAAAACCGAATTACGGACGCACGGTTGACATCGTCACGAAATCGGCTTTGCGCGAGATGGTTTTGCCCGGTATTCTGGCAGTTTGTATGCCGATCGTGGTCGGACTCGTTTTCAAGGCGCTTTACAATTCGATGGGCGCGAACCGAACGGCAAGTTCTGCGACAGGTGCCGAAGGTGTTGCCGGATTTTTGATGGTCGCAACGATCGTCGGTATTTTAATGGCGCTCTTTTTGAATAACGCGGGCGGCGCGTGGGACAATGCCAAAAAATATATCGAAACCGGACAACACGGCGGCAAAGGCAGTGACGCGCATAAAGCGGCAGTCGTCGGCGATACGGTCGGCGATCCTTTCAAAGACACGGCTGGACCTTCGCTTCACGTTTTAATTAAACTGCTGGCGACGATCACGCTCGTGCTGGCACCGTTCTTTATTTAATTTTTCAACACAAAGCCACAAAGACCACAGAGGATTTTATACTTTCTCGGTGGTCTTTGTGGTAAATTTCTTTCATGAAAACCATCAAAATTCAATCAAACACACGCGAGGAAATGATTGAAATCACGCGGGAAGTCGAAAAGGTTTTGCGGGAAAGCGAAATCAAAGACGGCATCTGCGTTCTTTTCACACAGCATACGACCTGCGGTTTGACGATCAACGAAAACGCCGACCCTGACGTGAAAAGCGATATGCTGCTTTTTCTACGACAGACGATTCCGCAATGTTACGAGGGTTTTCGCCATTTTGAACATAATTCCGACGCGCATATCAAATCCAGTTTGGTCGGTTCAAGCGTCACCATTCCGTTTGAAAACGGCAAACTTCTTCTCGGCAGATGGCAAGGAATTTACCTCTGTGAATTTGACGGTGCGAGAGAAAGAAAGGTTTTGGTCAAATTGTTTTGAGTCCCGCCTTTAGGCGGCTGAATTCTAATAATTATCAATTGATCTTTTATTTGAACTTTAGAATTATTTCGGCACAAGCCGCCTAAAGGCGGGACTCAAAACTTTCTATTTCTTACGCGGAAAAACCAAGATCGCATCGCTCACCCGACGTTCGCCGTCTTTGTCCGAAGGTTTGTTGACGACCTTGCCGTCCAGAAACATCGTTGTCGAACCGCCGCCGTCGAGATTCATCGCGTCCGTCGCGCCTAATTCCAAAAGCAATTTTGCAAGGTCTTCCAAACCGATGCCGCCGCTCGCCTCAGATCTGCCGTCAACCGTGACCATCAAAAACTTTCCGTCCTTCAATTTGGCAACCGCCGTGCGCGGATGGCGTGTTTCGACAAAAGATCTGGTTGTTTTTTCCTGTTCCCACGTAATTTTGATTTTTCCGTTTAAGACAAGCAGCGGAACGCCGCTGACAATATCTTCAGTGGTTGTTATAGACGGTGCAAGTCCTTCGGAATTATCAGTCAATCCTCCTCCGACATTCATATGTGAAAACATAAAACTTGCCTTTGCACCTATTTTCGTTTTGGCTAGAATTTCGTCACGTCTTTTTCCGCTTGCCGAAATCACAAAACCGTTGATTGGAATTTGAGCACTGCCTTTGCCGTCGAGAATTTCAGTAATTTTTCCGTTTTTTACGACAATTTCGATTCCATTCACATCTGTTAAGGTCGTGCGATGAAATTCGGGCGTATAAACAACCAAGTCATTTTCTTTGCGTTCACGGTTAATACCGAGCGCATCAAACGGTTGTTTATTGATGACCACGAAACCCAATAGGTTTATATGATTGATATTAACGCTTGTTTGTTTAGGCGAATTAACAATGAAAAGTGCAATTCTATTGACAGCGGATTCGCTCCAAACCTTTCCGTCAATTTGTAAATTGCTAACATCGTCACCGGCGAAAATGCTTGTATCAAGCCGAAAAAATCCCGCGTTGATGGCGGCAAATGCGCCGTACCGCGTCGCGATCGAAGAAGTACTTTCGACTCCGATCGCCGCATCCATCGCGTGTACGACATCGAGCCGAACCTTTGTTAAATCAAGCCGCAGAAGATTCATTTTAACGCGAATTTTATCAATTTCGCGTGTCATTTCGGCATATTCGACGCCGTCTTGAACGGTTTTGAATTCTTGCGCGTTGATTGCGAAACAAAGAAAAATTAACCACAGATGAGCGCATAGAAAGGTAAATATTTTTTTCATAATTCGTATCTCATGAGGTCTTTGGGTTTTGGGTTTTGGTCTTTGGTCTTATTCAACGTGACCTTGATGATTTTGAGTCAAAATTGCCGTAAAATAAGCGGATCGGCGAGAAATTCAAAGCCAAACTGTAATTTGTTTCAAAAGAACTAAAAACCAAAAACCTAAACAATTACCATAATTCGAGAAATCAAGACAGCGACAAAAGTCGCCCCTTTACGATCCGTTCGGAATGACGGCATTTTATTTCAACTTATCCGTAATTGGAACGGCTTTCTTTTTGTGAGCGGCAAGGTTTAAGGTGGTGCTTTCGGTCACGCTCGGGACGGATTCGTTTAGCCGCAGACGAGACGCCGATTCGGCTAGTTCAGGTGCTTTGTAGTCTTCGATGGACGGCTGTTCGACCAGATTTTCTTGCTCGCTCCGCTCGGACAAAAGTCTGAATGGAGTTGAGATCAATAGCAGCAAAAATCTTAATGGGAGAACATTCCACATCAGCGTAAAGAGCAGAATGTCAACGATCGAGGTCAGAACCGCCTGCCCCAGAAGCCGCCAGGATTTGGCAACCTTACGGTCGGATGCGTCTGACGGCGCAGTCTTGAAAACGTGTTCGGTATAGCGGGCGATAAACTGATCCATTCCGGAGTCGATCTTTGTAAAAAAATCCTCTTCTCTGCCGGACAGCGCCATCGAAACGGCTTCAAGATTGGTTCCGCAGGACGCACAAAATTTTAGATCCAATTGATTATTTTTTCCGCAGGTTGGACAAAACATATCCTCAATTCCTCTTGTTTTCGTTAGTCGAACAATTATAGCATGATAGTCAATAACCAAAATTGACCGCAATGACGGATGTCAACAATTGAAAATAAATATGCGACAAATCAGCGAAAGAGTCCAAATTTTGAACGATAAACCTGCAAATAATCAGGGTAACTATATTTTGTATTGGATGCAGATGTTCAAGCGAACCGAATTTAACCACGCTTTGAACTTTGCGATCGGGCAAGCGAACGAACGCCGTCTTCCGCTTGTCGTTTACGAAGGTTTAAAATTTTATTACCCGTGGGCGAGCGATAGAATTCACACATTTATTCTCGAAGGCGTCGAGGAAAAACGCGCGGCGTTTGAAAAGCTCGGCATTCGCTACATTTTTTATCTGCAAAAAGACGCGCATTCGCCAAAAGATATGGTTGGGCGCATTGCGCAAGACGCGGCTTTGATCGTCACGGACGATTTTCCGTGTTTCATCATTCCGCGTCATAACGAAGCAATCGTCAAACGTGCGGAAATTCCCGTCTTTGCGGTTGATTCAAACGGCGTCATTCCGATGTCGCGTTTTGAAAAGGAAGAATATGCGGCTTATACGATCCGCCCGAAGATCAAACGGATTCTCCACGAATATCTGAAACCGTTTGAAGAAGAAAAATTAATCGTCCGCGCCGCCGATCTGCAGATTGATTGCCCCGAAACGATCGTCGAAGATATTGAAAAATTAGTTTCCGAATGCGCGATCGATCATTCGGTCAAGGCTTCAACGATTTATCACGGCGGAACGATGAACGGACACCAACGCTTGCAGAAATTCGTTGCGGAAATTCTGACAAATTACGACGAAGCGCGTAACAAACCCGAAAAAGACGGTTCGTCGCGGCTTTCTTCTTACTTGCATTTCGGTTTCTTATCGTCTTTGGAAATCGCGCTTGCCGTGCAGGATGCAGACGCGGCGCAGGAATCGAAAGACGCATATCTGGAAGAACTGATCGTGCGCCGCGAGCTTTCGTATAATTTCACGCGCTTTAATTCAAAGTATGATTCACTCGAAAGTTTGCCGGCCTGGGTGCAAAAAACGATGCGCGAACATATTGACGACCAGCGCACGCTCGTCTATTCGCTCGAACAACTTGAAAATTATCAAACCCACGACGAACTCTGGAATGCCGCGCAGCGCGAAATGGTCGAGACGGGCGAAATGCACAATTACGTGCGAATGCTCTGGGGCAAAAACGTGATCGGCTGGACGCCCAATTACGAAGAAGCGTTTGCCATTCTTGAACATCTCAACAACAAATATTGTCTCGACGGCCGCAACCCGAACAGCTACGCGGGAATTTTATGGTGTTTCGGCAAACACGACCGTCCGTGGATGGAACGCCCCGTTTTCGGGACGATTCGCTATATGACTTCCGGTTCGACGGGTAAAAAATTTAACTCGAAACAATATATCGAATGGACGAAAACTTTGGCGCAAGGAAGATTATTTTAACGTGAGCTCGACATAAAAAATGTAGAATTTAGTCGGTGAAACCGACGATATATTCGTAGCCCACAGTGCAAACTGTGGGGAGAAATGTTGTTTTGGATAGTAAGCCATTGAAAATGGCGACATATCACTTATGTCGCCATTTTCAATGGCTTAAAATCATCATCGCATTTTCCCACAGTTTGCACTGTGGGCTACGAATACGTCACCGTCTTCGACGGTCTATATCGAACTCGCGTTATTTTAAGTATCAAAACTCTCGATTTTCGCG
>JANLTD010000600.1:0-2458 GCA_031362765.1 Acidobacteriota bacterium
GGCAGCTGGCTGGAATGTTTCGGTCGTCGAAGACGGCAACGATTTAGAGGCAATCGAAGCGGCGATCATCGAAGCGCAAACCGTTGACGATAAACCTTCGCTGATTCGCGTCAAAACGATCATCGGTTTCGGAATGCCGAAACAAGGTACCAACAAAGCGCATTCGGATGCTCCAGGCGAAGAAGCCGTTCGTGAAACAAAACGAAACCTGGGCTGGGACGAAGACGCGCAATTTTACGTTCCGGACGAAGTTTACGCGCATTTTCGCCAAGCGATCGAAAACGGCGCGCAGTTCGAAACCGATTGGAACGAATTGGTCGCCGGCTACGCCGAAAAATATCCGGACGAAGGCAAGGTTTTCGGGCAGATCATCAAAGAAGAACTACCCGACAATTGGGAAGATGCGCTGCCGACCTTTGACGGCGCGGAAGCCAAAGCAACCCGCGCTTATTCAGGAGAAATTATCAATGCAATTGCAGGCAAAATTCCCGCGCTGATCGGCGGTTCGGCTGATCTGGCACCGTCAAATAATACGGACATTAAATCTTCTGTCGGGCTCCAAGCCGGTGCTTACGAAGGCCGCATTCTGCATTGGGGAATCCGCGAACACGCGATGGGTTCGACGATGAACGGCATCGCGCTGCACGGCGGTCTGATTCCGTTCGGCGGAACATTTATGACGTTTTCCGATTATATGCGTCCCGCGATCCGGCTTGCCGCGCTCTCAAACGCGCAGGTCATTTACGTTTTCACGCACGATTCAATCGGGCTCGGCGAAGACGGACCAACGCATCAATCGGTCGAACATCTTGCGGCACTTCGGGCAATTCCAAATCTCGCGGTCATTCGTCCGTGCGACGCACACGAAACGCGCGAAGCGTGGCGTCTTGCCATTCTTCGCCGGCACGCGCCGACGGCTTTCGCGCTTTCGCGTCAAAAGGTCGCCCTTGTTGACCGCACAAAATTCGCGTCCGCCGACAATACGGCAAAAGGCGCGTATATTTTAGCCGAAGCGTCAAACAATGAGCCGAAATTGATCCTCATCGCGACCGGTTCGGAAGTCGGTCTGGCGATGCAAGCCCGCGAACAACTCGAATCCAACGGCATTCCGACGCGGGTTGTTTCAATGCCGTGCTGGGAATTTTTCGACGAACAAACTGCCGAATACAAAGAATCGGTTTTGCCGAAATCTGTAATGGCGCGTCTGGCAATCGAAGCCGGCGTTTCACTCGGCTGGGCAAAATACGTCGGTGATGCCGGCGATACGCTGACGGTTGATAAATTCGGCGCATCCGCACCCGCTGAAGACGTTTTTCGCGATTACGGTTTTACGGTCGAGAATGTAATTAAGAAAGCGAAAAAGCTGGTTTGATATTTTGATAAGAAATGAAAATAATCGGCGCAGGCGGAAATTGGAAACGCCTTGACGAAAAATTTGACGCAAGTATTATCAAGCAAACAAGCGGTCTGTCGTGTGTTTCCGCAGTTGGCGAAATGTTGCTGAAACGACGCGGGATTTCCTTATCTCAAGCGCAAATTCTTGATATAATAGGAGAGCCTGCCAGGATCGGCGGTTTAGCCGAAATGCTCAACAAGTTTGACGTTTCGGAAGGCGGCAGGAAATGGCACGGTTTTTTTGTTGACCGAAGAAATCTGAATGCCGTCCTTAGAGCAGAAAATTTAGCGGTTATCCTGCGCGAGGCTTTTGAAATGGGACACGCGGTTTTGATTGATGGGAAAACGAAAGAAGGATTGATAGAAATTAAAGACCCGTTCGACCAGACCGCTTACAAAATGACGGTCAAAGATTTTTTGGAACACTGGAACGGTGAGGTGATTTTTTATGGAAGAATTAAATAATTTTGATTTGGTAAAGATTTCAAACTGCGAGCCGCGCAAATACGATTTGGTGTTCGACCTTAACGGTCAAAAGAAAAAATTTACTGCTTCCGTGCATATGACTGAGCCTTTCTTCGGGCTGGATTTTCCGAATGAACTAGTTTTCATCCTGAGAGATTATCGAACCGACGCTCAACAGTTAGTCAAAGCAATCAAAAGCCTTCACGACGGCGAAAAAATAGATTTGCCGATTTCGCTTTTGATTGAGAAAAATGTTCCCGAACTGCAAGCCGCTTAAATTTAACGACATCCGATAGTTAATAAATTCGGCGCATCCGCACCCGCCGAAGACGTTTTCCGCGATTACGGTTTTACGGTTGAGAATGTCGTGAGTAAGGCGAAAAAGTTGATTTAATTTATGTGAATTCGGCAAAAGGAAAAAATTACCGAACTTTCCGCCGGAGTTTCTCAACTTTGGCGGAATTTTCTTGCAGAATTCCTTCAATTTGTTTAGATTTTTTCGGCGTAAAATCTGGCGTTTGTGGTTACCATTCGTATTTTCGGCAAGTCGGCGGGTCATTTGTTGAAAGACAAAATCTTTTCTTTATCGGTCATCACG
>JANLTD010000676.1:0-1921 GCA_031362765.1 Acidobacteriota bacterium
AACGCGTTGGCTTATTATTTGAACTTTTCGGCAGAAAATTCAGAGATTTTCAAAAGAGCCGGACTCGTCCATCGGCTCGACAAAGATACGTCGGGTTTGATCTTAATTTCCAAAACGCCTCACGCGCATCGCGTTTTGTCGAGTCATTTCAAACGAAAACTTGTCGAAAAAAGATATTTCGCATTGGTCGAAGGAATAATCAAAGAAGATTCGGGAACGATCAACGCCCCCGTCGGACGCTATGACGAAACACGCATTTGGAATATCAAAGAGGACGGCAAACAATCGGTCACAAACTTTTGGGTCAAGCACCGATTTGACGATAGAACGTTGCTTGAACTGGAGCCCGTGACGGGCCGCACAAATCAATTGCGAATTCATCTCGCGCATATCGGACATCCGATCTTAGGCGACATAAAATACGGCGGACACGAATTTTCGCGTCTTTGCCTGCACGCTTTTCGCCTCTGTTTTTGGCATCCGAACGGAAACCGGCGGTTGGAATTTGAAACGGAATTGCCCGAAGCGATGAAATAACAAAATAGGAATTAAAAATTAAATTTAAACACCAACTGCGCCAGACGCGGATTATTGCTCGTCGAGATGATGCGTCCGAAGTCGGTTCCGGCGTTCAGGTTACTGATTGGATTGGCAAAGTTGACGTTATTGAAGAGATTGAAAAATTCGGCGCGAAATTCAATGTTTTTTGAATCGTCAATGCGGAAACGCTTGCTGATTAAAAAATCGAAATTGAGTTGTTTGGGTCCACGCAAGATGTTGCGTCCGACGTTGCCGAAATCTGTTCCCGTCGCGTTGGCGATTGCCGCACCGTTTGAACTCGGAATGATTTGACCAGCCAGCACGGTCGGACGAGCAAATGCCGAGGGATTGAAATAATAGCCGGACGGAATATTGATGGTCGGCGACATTCCGGGAACAAAGTTCGGACGTGCGCCGGCGGCAATCGGACCGAAATATAGCGTGCCTGCCAAACTGTCAATAATATCAATCGGCAAGCCCGACATCGCCGTGACAATCCCCGATATTTGCCAGTCGGAAAACAAAATGCGTCCGACTTTTGAACCATTAGCAAACGACGGTTTCGGCAATTCCCATAAAAAGCTCGAAACAAAGCGATGTTTGCGGTCAAAATTTGATAAGCCGCGATTGGCGCGGTTGTCGAGTTGATTGCCGATGATGACATCCGAATCATTATTTAGCCCGACATTGAGCAAACCGGTTGTGCCTGAACCGCCGCCCGTGCCCGAAGCGTTGTCAATGGATTTCGCAAAAGTGTAGGAAGCCAGGAATTGCAAACCGCTTGCGAGCCGCCGCGTTAAACTTAGTTGCAAAGAATGATAGGTTGATTGCGCGGTGGTTTGGTCAAAAAGGAAACTTCCGCCTACCGCCACGCCTTGAAACGGCGCACGTTGTTGGGCATTGGCGGGCGTGTTGGTGGTTTGGTTGTTAACCGGATTTAGCGGACCGGCAAGACGCGCTTGATTGATCGCGACCTGACGAAACAAATTCAGTCCGCGGGTGCCGACGTAGGCGGCTTCGAGCTTCATATCGGCGGAAACTGCGAATTGCACGCCGAGATTGAACTGCTGAACATACGGCGTGCGAATATTGCGGTCAAACGAATTTCCGAAGAGCAGCGAATTAGGCACGAGCGTCGGAAATTGGTTTTGCGAAGGCACGTTTGTCGGAAACGGATCGGTAAAATTTCCCGGACCGACGATGCTTTGGAAATAAAAAGGCGGACTAAAGATATTGTTGAAAAAATAGCTGAAAGACGAACGCGAATAAAAAATGCCGTAGCCGCCACGAACAACGAAATTGTTTTTCTTGAAAGGCGCATAAGCAAAGCCGACGCGGGGCGCGAAGTTGTTCGGGTCAATGCTCTTGACGACACGCTTGC
>JANLTD010000682.1:0-5866 GCA_031362765.1 Acidobacteriota bacterium
TACGCGTTGCCGGCTTTTCAAAATGCGCATTCGCACGCTTTTCAGTACGCGATGGCGGGGCTTGCTGAAAATCATTTGGGTGATGATGATTTTTGGTCGTGGCGCGAAACGATGTATCGCCTTGCGCTTAATCTTAATCCCGACGAGATCAAAACCATCGCCGCAATGCTTTATGCCGAACTTGTCCAAAACGGTTATTCAAATGTTGCCGAATTTCATTACGTTCATCACGACAAAAATGGCGAATCTTACAGCAATTTGGCAACAATGGGCGAGGCGTTGATCGACGCCGCGAGCGAAGCCGGAATCAAGATCACGCTGATCCCGATCTTTTATCAAAAAGGCGGTTTCGGGATTGAACCAAATGAACGCCAGCGACGATTTATCTCAAAGACTTTTGAAGATTACAACCGACTTTTTGAGGCTTCGGCGCAAATTTGCAAACGATTTGAAAATGCCAATGTTGCCGTTGGAATTCATTCAATGCGCGGCGTCGAGACGCAAGATATTTTGCGCGCCGTCAATGAATTGCCAACCGATGTTCCGTTTCACATACACGTTTCCGAACAGCTAAAAGAAGTCGAAGATTGCGTCGCGTTTTTGGGTAAACGTCCGGTCGAATGGCTTTTGGAAAATTGCGATTTGGGTGAAAGATTTCACCTCGTGCACGCCACGCATCTGACCGAAACCGAGATCGAGAGATTGGCGAGCTCACGCGCCAATGTCGTAATTTGCCCGAGCACCGAAGGAAACCTGGGCGACGGAATTTTTCCGTTACGCGAATTTCAGTCTTTCGGCGGAAACTGGAGTCTCGGAACCGACAGTCATATCGGGCTTAATCCATTGGAAGAACTGCGTTTATTGGATTACGGGCAAAGGCTGATCTCACACAAACGCAACACATTCAGCCGCGATAGCGGTTTGTCGGCGATCACCCAAGCAACCGTTTCAGGACGTAAAGCGATGAATAATTTTGAACCCGAATTTTTCGCCGTCGGTGCCGATTTTGACGCTTGCGTGATAAAGGCAGATGAACCTCTGTTGGAAAATATGAGTTTGGAAAATCTCGCCTCGACAATTGTTTATTCAACCGACGCTTCGCAAATCTACGGAACTTTTGTGCGCGGAAATTTGGTTGAAAGAGATGAACTTTATTGGGAGATAAAGGAAAGATTTGTAGATTGCGTGAAACGGTTTCGGTAATCGTTTTGAGTCCCGCCTTAAGGCGGAATTCAAAACTTTACGAATTCAGATTTGCCGCCTTCGCTTTACTTGCTTCCAAAGCCTTGCGAACGCCGACGCCGTAATCCTCGTCAACCTTTGTAAAATGTTCGATTTGACGATCAATTATAAAACAGTCGCATTTGATTGAAGATTTTTTATCGTTTTTCGGGATTGACGATCAGTTTTCGCTTCGCCAGAACGTCCAATCCCGAACGGCGCGAGGTGACTTCGATGGTGCGCTCTTCCGTGACGCGCACATCGCTCAAGGCGCGTTTCGGGATGTATGTGACGACGTAACTTGAATCAATACTGCGAGCCAGAAAATCGGTTTTTTCGATCATTTCCGCTCGACTCAACGGCAGAAACAGCAATCCGTTCGTGTCTTCGGAAAGCTTTGTCAAAGCTTTTTCGCTCGTCGCCAGATTTTCGCCGCGTTCTCTGATCTTGCGGATCATTGCGCGGTCAAGATTGATCGTCATCACCGGATAGGTTTTCGTTTGTCCCTGAACTGGAATATCGGCGCCCGGCGGAAGTTCTTTTCGCTGCGTTCCGCCGCCCTGGACGGATTTTATGCGCTGCTGAACGACCGTTTGCTCCATTTTCGTGTAACTCAAAATATGCACATTAATGTCGGTCGCAAGCAGATTTTTGATTGCCTTGCTTCTATCCATTTCGTCGCTTGTACTGTCTAAACCATCGGTGATCAAAACGAGATGACGATTTTCAAGATTCGATTTATCGAAAAACTTGACTGCCAGATTCAATGCTTCGACAAACCGCGAACGCTTGCCGAATTTGAGATTTTTGTCGAGTGCCGTCAAAAGCTGCGCTTTATCGTTTGTCCATTCGGTCAGAATTTTCGCGTCGTCGTTATATTCAAGAAGCGCGACCGTATCATCGGGCTGCAAGCCTTTTATCAAGGCTTTGGCGGTTTCGCGCGTCGTCTTAAAATCCTTTGCCTGCCGGTCTTCGCCGCCCGTATCAAGAACGATCAGAACAGTTGCGGGAATTCGCCGAATGCTCGAAGCCTGATGCAAAACACCGTCTTCATTGATCACCAGATCTTCTTTTTCGACGCCCGAAAAAAACTTTCCGGCTTCGTCAAAAGCCGCGATATTGAGTTTGATCTCTTCGGTAAAAACTCTTTCCGTTCCATCATCGGAAACCCGCGGGCGCGGCGTGGTGCGTCCCGATTGCGCGTTGGCAAAAATGCTCAAAGCAATGGAAACGACGAGCATTGGCAGAAAAAATTTTGTTCGCGGCAAAAACATAAAACCTCTGAATCCTATCAAATTTTATTTTATGATGCCGCAATACACCCAAAATATGCTTTTCAAGCTTGAAACGATTTGTAAATATTTCGTTAACCGGAGTCAAGAGTCTGAGAAATATGCTTATCAAACCCAGCTTTCCAAGACTAAAAACTAGAGACTCTTGACTCGCGACTCGCGACTCGCGACTATAATTTCGGATGTTTTTCGACATACGCGACCAGATTTTTGGCGTAATCCTTAAAACCCGGACACGCGATGTTGTGCGCTTTGAGAAGTTCTTTCGAAACTTTTGTGTCATATGTCTGAACCAGAAAAAAATACGGTACGCCGTAGTGCGGCAACCCCGTCAAGATCGGCGAAAACGGCAGACTAAGAGAAAATTCAATTAATTTAGGCGGCGGCGTGATGACCGATTTTTTGCCGGTCATTGCCTTGATGATCGCATTGCAGATCTCTTCGGTCGAAAGCGGATCGGGATCGGCGAGCGCGATGGTTTTGCCGACCGCATTTTCATCTTTTGAAAGTGCCGCGATACCTTCGACGACAAAATCCACCGGCACGAGATTGAGTTTGACAATTTTGTTGCCGACATTTACAAAGCGCAAAAGCGACGGAAATTTTCTGAGGTAAAAAATAATCGAATAAATTCCGTCGTATTTCGCCGTTTCTCCTGTGTGGGAATCACCGACAACGACCGACGGACGAAATATCGTGACGGGCAATTCTGTTTTTAGTTTTTCGACCTCCATTTCCGCGAAATACTTTGTTTCTTCGTAATAATTGCGAAAACCCGCGTCGTGTTCGAGTTCGTTTTCGAGAATCTCGCCGTTTCTTTTACCGGCCACGTAACACGTCGAAATGTAATTATAACGGCGCAAATTCAGCGCATTTTTGGCAAATTCATTGACATTGCGCGTGCCTTCGACATTAACGAGATAAGCGGGATCTTTCTTGACCGCCAGATCGTAAATCGCCGCCAGATGAAAAACGTCGGTCGTTTCCGTCTGGACTGTTTTCAAATCTTCGTCAGACATCCCGAGATTTTCCTTCGTGATATCGCCTTCAATGATCGCGAAATTATTCAGCGGTACGCTTGTTTTTTCCGAGATCTGCGCAATATCACGCATTGCTTTTTCCGTAAATTGTTTTTGTACAAGCAGGAAAAATTGCGTGTCTTGACCTGCCAGACGTTCAACCAGCCGGTGCGCGATGAATCCGGGAAAACCCGTCATAAAAACTGTTTCGTTGAAACTCATAATTAACTGAAGTATAACTGAATGGCCATTCATTTTGAAACCGTGAATGAACACTCATTCATTTTTAATCGCTGATGGTGCCGATTTTCTGAAAAACCAACGCTGTTAAAACTTTTACAAGTTTATAGACATTGTGCTATGTTTGGGAAAACCTGAGAAGTTTTGGTTTAAAAAGATGGAAGTATTGGAAATGGCAGCTAAAAAAAAGGAAAATCCGAAAGACGCGCAAAATGCCCAGGAAAATGTTGCCCCGGCTGGAGGAACAAACACCTCGACACTGGATTTTCCGAACGAGCTGCGCGAAGCCTTTTGGTCGGTCATTTCTTTTGAAAAATGCGAAGCAAGCAGTTTAACCTATGCTGAAGCCGAGCAAAAAATGTGGGAACTTGAAACACAAAATGTTTCGGGACTTTGCATTGTGACCGATGAGGTCGCGGCGCGAATTTCGAAAAAGATTTAGTCGCAAAAAGTCACCAAAGATCTTTTGTTACTTTTTCGTATTTTTCGCTTATTTCGTGGGCAAATTTCTTAAAATTCCAAAACGACTTTACCGAAACTCGCGTTCGATTCCAAATATTCGTGTGCTTGTCTGACATTTTCGATCTTAAAAACCTTGTCAATATTCGGCATTAATTTTCCGCTTAAAAACAGCGGTACGACCCCTTCGGCAAATTTTCGCGTTGCTTCGGCTTTTTCCGGCGTTGAGCGCGAGCGCAAAACCGTTCCGATAATTCGGGCGCGTTTTGACATTACCTGCGAGAAATTGATTTCCGCGCGTGCGCCGCTTGTCGTGCCGACCAAAATAATTCTTCCTTTGACATTCAAACTTTCAAGATTTGCCTGAAAGTAGCCCGCGCCAACTAAATCTAAAACAACATCAACGCCTTTGCCACTATTTTTGTCCTTGATAATTTCGGCAAAATTTGTTTCGTTTGAAACTAAAACTCCTTCATCAAGACCGAATTTTTCACATTCTTTGAGTTTGTCTGCCGTGCGCGAAGTCCCGAAAACCTTGATGTTTCTTTCCTTTGCCAGTTGCAGCGCGGCGAGTCCGACGCCTGAGCCGACGGCGTGGATCAAAAGCGTTTCGTTGTTTTCTAAATTTCCCTGATCAAAGATCGCATCGTGGGCGGTGATAAAGGCCTCGGGAATCGCGGCGGCTTCTGCAAAATTTAGATTGTCGGGGATTTTAGCGAGCAAAGATTCGTCCGACAAAAGAAATTCGGCCTGCGCGCCGCCGGCCGTGATGCCGAAAACGCGGTCGCCGATCTTAACATCTGCAACTTCGCGACCGATTTCGGTAACTTCACCGGCAAATTCCAAACCCAAGATTCGTTCGGGAAAACCAGGCGGTGCCGGATAAAAACCTTTCCGCTGCAAGAGATCGGCGCGGTTTAATGCCGAGGCTTTGACATTGACCAAAACCTCTTTTCCGTTTGGCGCCGGCGGATCTTCAACCTCGCGGATCTCCAGATTTTCCACGCCGCCGAATTCTTTGACATAAACAGCGTTCATATTTTTTTCTTTATTCACCACAAAGACACAAAGAACACAAAATTTTTAATCATTTTCCTTTGTGCCCTTTGTGTCTTTGTGGTAAAAAATCCTATTGCTTTGCCGAACGTTTCGCCATATTCATCAATTCCTCGGGCATCCATTTGTCGATGTTTTTCTTTTCGGCTTCGGCGATGCCTTTGTCGCGATTGCGCCATTCTTTGGCGGGATCGTCTTCTCTGCCCGATTCTTTCGGATAATTTTCGACCTGTTCAAGACTGATGATGATGCCGTGCGCGATCTCGGCCCAATCTTCGGTTTGAATTCCGCGCAGAACGACCGGCAGACCGGCGGTCCAATCTTCTTCGGGCGCGATGTTGTCGTATTCGGGAATCGTCAAAAATGCCGGAAGCGGAAACGGCTTGCCCGAAAATTCGCTGACGATCTGCGATTTTACGTCTTTGTAAGACGCATTCGGATTCGCTTTTCGCATTTCCAAAGCGCGGCGAAAAATGTCGGAAACGGTTATTTGATTACTCATAAAATTTCAGTAAAAAATATTTCTGCCCAAATTATAGAACAATTTTTTTTCTTATTAAACTTAAGCGACACCAATTT
>JANLTD010000727.1:0-1544 GCA_031362765.1 Acidobacteriota bacterium
GGATCGCTGGCAGGCGGACTATCCCGACCTTGAGGAAGAGGATGCCGCACAGGCCCTGCGTTTCGCAGCAAGCGCCCTCGACGAATCCTGGCTCGATGACGTTGAAGCCAATCCGGTGGCGCGGGCGTAGCGGCTGAGTCCGCCTGTTGGCCGATCAACGACTATTCGCACGGAACATTCAAAACAAAATACGTCGCACCGGTGGAAAAAATTTGTTTTGGTCCGTTCCAAATGCCAAATGTATATTTCAAATTATGTTTTCCGCAATCAAGTTCAAGCTCTTCGTACGGCATAAAGACCTCGAATTGTTTGTAAACAGCATCAGCATAAGCCGGAATGAATTTTTTGTAAACAGCCACTTTTCCACCGGCTGAGAAGAATTGTTTATTCGAATCCACCAGCGGTGTACCGTCGGCTGCGAAGAAATAGATCGCCATCGTAAGTTCTTGCTTGAGAGCGTTTTTGACCGTAAAATCAGATGTAAAAACCATTCCGTCCTGTTCGGTCTGGTCATCATAACCCTCATAATCAACCGAGACATCGGTAAATGCAAAAGTTGGCAAGTTTGATTGAACATTGGTCGGCGAAACCGGTTTGTTAGTTGTCGGTTTGTCGGTCGTCGGTTTATTGGTCGTCGGTTTGTTGACCGTAACAGTTTCGTCAAACGGATACATTTCGGCAATGATCGCCTTATCACCTTCTGAAAGATCTTTATTATGATAAGTTTTCAAATCGCCTTTGATCAATTCCGGCGGATACGAATAGTGCATAATGGAAAGTGGATCATAGGCACTATTTGTAATTTCACTATCGTCTCCATAACGCTTCAAAACCTGGTAATAGGTTTTTTCTTTTGACCAACCTTGCTTAGCGAAATAGGCATAAACTGCTTCTTCATTCCATTGGATCTTTCCATTTGCATTTTGATGTTCGTGTTTTAATCCGAGTGCGTGACCGAATTCGTGCAATGTTGTTCGCCGGAATTCTTGTTCAGGCGTCTTTTCATCAAACCAACCAAAATTCATTGATGCGCCGGTCGTATCGCCGGGAACAATTACATACGTGTCGCCCCGTTTAACGGAAGACTGGATTGCCGAATCTTTGCCAAAATAAGACCACGAAGAGCCTTTTTCCGCGAAACGAACACGAATCTCAGCCGGCCCGGATTCGACAAAAACAAAGTCAATATTTGCATATTGCTCCCAAACTTCTGCATATAGCTTGACCTTATTTTTTACAAATTCGCTTCCATCAAGAAATTTTACACGAAGTTTCTGTCCCGGGATCCATTGTTTGGAAGGCTGAAAGACTGCACTTCTGACGCCGTCTCTTTTGGGCTTTTCTTCCGTCACGAAATCGGTGACGCATCCATAGACATCATTTTGTTGGGCAAATGCCGGAGCAGCAATTCCCAGCGCGATGATACAAGACAATAAAATTAATTTTAGGTTTTTCATAATTTTTATCCTCAATTGTTGTTTTAAGATTTTATGTACGGAGTAAGCAGTTTTTGCCACGCACGATCGGCTCTTTTGAATTCATTC
>JANLTD010000741.1:0-2569 GCA_031362765.1 Acidobacteriota bacterium
GCTGGGGCGGATTGTCGGCAATGCTTGTCCAAATGCGGAATCCTAATGTTAACGCGGTTGTCAGTTTGGATGGGTCAATTGCGATGCACGAGAATACATTATATAAGACCGCTTTTGGCGAAGTTAATCGGATTCGAATCCCGGTGATGTATATGTCTTCACATTCGCTGACTCCGCGTGTTAAGAGTTTTATCGAAAAGGTAAATTATTCCGACTCATTTCTGTTGGACTTTAACGAACTTAATCATCCCGATTTTAGTTCATACAATTTTATCGTTCGCAATTTTGCCATCTCTCTCGATGAAACTGAGAGAAAAAAACAGCAATCGTATGAATTGATCTGCCAATTTAGTTTGCGTTTTTTTGATGCTCAATTAAAAGGCGATTTACAAGGAAAAAGTTTTATTGACGGCGAGTCTATTAGAAAAGATTTGCTGGCAATAACCCGCAAACCATCATTGCCTCTGCCACCCTCGGAAGAAGAATTCTTTACACTTATCAGAGAAAAAGGGTTTGAAAATGCTCACAAAATCTATCAGGAAGTTAAATTGCGGGATGCCAATTATCAAATTTTCGAAGCCTTTGAAATGACAACTTTAGCCAGCCAACTTTTCAAAGCCGGACGAGCCGACGATGCCATAAAATGCGCCAAACTACGGATCGAAGCATACCCGAATGATTATCTTTCCTATGAATGGCTGGCAAATCTCTATTACAAGCAAAAAGATTGGAACAACGCCCTTCAATATTACGGAATGGCTCATGGAATGGCACTCAAGGAAAAGCGAACGCCCGAATTATTGGAGGAATTAGGGTGGTATCGAGAACGGATCGAGACGGTCAAAAAGAATCTATTAGAAAAGGCGAAATAAGATAGACCGAATAATTTTCGATAACAAAAGGTATTTTTTATATAAAACCAAACCTGATTTTCGTAGTTTTATGGATTTTAATTTGTGTGGTGTGTAGCCATGCACAAGCTGTTCAGCCAGCAAAAAAATGGCGAAGGAGGAAAATGAAAAAAAATAATTCAGCAATTTTAGTTTTAACAATGTGGATTTGTTTAATTAGTATTACCGTAGTTCACGGACAAACCGGCAATTACTTTACAATTTTGAAAGAAGCCGAAGCTAAATCGAAAGCGGAAAAATGGGATGAAGCCGCCGCGCTTTGGGAAAAAGTGACGCAGATGAATCCTGTTTTGAGCAAAAACTGGATTGAATTTGGCAACTCGCTTTATCAATCAAAGCAATATCGCAAAGCGATTACGGCTTATGAGAAATTCAATGAACTTGGGGCAAGTTTCCCGGCGGATGGTGTTTATTCGATAGCGAGTTGTTATGCCTTGCTCGGTGAAAAAGACAAGGCTCTGCAATGGTTGGAAAAAGCCATCAATCTTGGCTATCGGGATTTTAAACAAGCGCAGGAAGACACAGATTTTGAATCGCTTCGCAATGATCCGAAATATCGCGAAATCGTCGGCTTGGTTGATACGGGCAAAATGTCGCGTGATGAAGGTTGGCGATACGATCTGTCGTTTTTGGCACGCGAGATAAAACGTCTGCATTACGATCCTTACCGCAATATTACGCCGGCCGACTTTGAGGCGTTCGTTAAAAAACTGGATGCCGATATTCCAAAACTATCCGATCAGCAAATCATCGTCGGAATGCTGAAATTGATGCGGCTTTCGGGCGATGGACATACGACCTTGCGAAATATTCCTTTGAGCAACGGAAAGTCTTTGCCTGTCCAATTTTATCTTTTTGAAGAAGGTTTGTTTATTACTGCCGCCGCGCCCGAACAGAAAGATCTGGTCGGGGCAAAGGTCTTAAAAATTGGCGATAATTCGGTTGAAAAAACGATCGAAGCGCTTGATGCAATTATCAGTCAGGACAATAAAATGTGGGTGAAATTTGTTGCCCCGCGTTATATGGGCGTGCCGCTGGCACTCAATGGACTCGGTTTGATTCCAGACGGCAATAAAGTTACGCTGACCATTTTGGACGCTCAAGGCAAAACCCGGACAGTTTCGCTCGAAGGCAATTCAGACCGTCCAACGCCGCAATGGGCGACTGTCCGCGACGGGCAAACCACACCCGAACCGCTTTATCTGAAAAATCGAAGTGCGCGATATTGGTTTGAATATTTACCAACGCAAAAGATGGTTTATTTTCAATACAATACAGTTGTCAATGACCAAAAAGAACCGCTGACAGTCTTTTGCGAACGTCTTTTCAAATTTATCAATGAAAACGAAGTTGAAAGTTTGGTGATTGATATGCGTTGGAATGGCGGCGGCAATCTTTTTCTCAATAAACCCCTGATTCACGGACTAATCAGCAATCAAAAAATCAATCAAAAAGGCAAACTTTTCGTCATTACGGGAAGACAAACCTTCTCTGCCGCGATGAATGGTGTCGCACAAATTAACAAACATACCAACGCGATGTTTGTCGGCGAACCGACGGGCTCAAGTCCGAATTTTATTGGTGAAGTTATTCCTTTTACGCTTCCTTACAGCAAAATGGGCGGAAGTATTTCGGATCTGTATTGGCAAGGAACGGTC
>JANLTD010000751.1:0-1842 GCA_031362765.1 Acidobacteriota bacterium
CGCGAAAACTTCGGATAGATCGAGTTCGCTCGTATCAATGACGACCGCATCTTCGGCGATCATCAGGGGCGAATCGGCGCGTGAAACGTCGCGTTCGTCGCGCTCTTTGATCTCGGCAAAGGTTTGTTCATAGCTTGTCGCGCGGTGTTTTTCGAGATCTTCTTCAAAGCGGCGGCGCGCACGCGCTTCGGGTTTGGCGGTCAGGAAAAACTTTATGTCGGCGTTCGGAAAGACGACGCTGCCGATGTCGCGGCCGTCAAGCACCGCGCCGTGCGGGGCATTTTCAGCGATCGTTCGTTGATGTTCGACAAGAATGCGGCGAACTTCTGAAATGGTCGAAACGATCGAAGCGGCTTGCCCGACCTCGTTGGTGCGAATTTCGGTTGAAACGTCTTTGCCGTTAAGAAATATCTGCAAATTTTCGGGTTCGCCGACAAGTTCGATCTTTGCATTTTCGGCAATTTCAGCAACTTTTTCCCTATCTTCAAAACTCACATTTGCGCCCAAAACAGCGAGGCCGACCGCCCGATACATTGCGCCTGTATCGAGGTAAAGCAGATTCTGGTCTTTGGCCAACATTTTGCCGAGCGTCGATTTTCCCGCGCCCGAAGGGCCGTCAATGGCAATTATCATCGAGCTTTATTTTGCCAAATTTGTTAGAAATAGAAAACTTACGTTGTCGTTTTATTTGACATCAAATGATTGTTCCGACAATCACAGGGCGGATAAACGGGTAATTCAGCGCGAAAACAGGCGGTTCAATCAACAGATCTGTAAATCTTACAGATTAAGCGATTATTTGAAACCAAAGGCGTAGCCGAATGAAATCACTAGATTTCCGGTCTTGCTGTTTCCATTTCTGAGTGTGTCTTTTTGGATCGCCAAAAAGCCGTATGAAACACGGGCATCTATCACAAAGTAATTTTTCCCGTGCGGAATTTCAATTCCGCCGCCGCCCGTTACTCCGAAATTATTTTTGTTGACGTCATTTTTAATGTCGGTTTTGGCGTCAAAGGGAATTGCCGGAAAAGGCGTATTGGCGGGCGGAAGAAGAAGCGGAATTCTTCCGTCGCGGTCAAGAAACAGAGTACTGCTTCCGCTTGTCACGGTCGTTGCATTCAGCAGATGCCCGTAATAGACGCCGCCATTTATGTAGATCCCGGTTTTTTCTTTTGAACGGAATCTGTATTTGACCAGCGCAGGAATTTCCAGATAGTTTAATTTCGCCTCATTTTTGAAATTCGCGTAATAAAATGCGCCGTTTGGCAATGGCGGTAAACCTGGAATGGACTGAGAAACGGGCTGAATTCCATTGCGTTTTCCGCCTTGACCGGCATAATTTACTTCAAATTGCAGTGAAGTTTTTTTGGCCACGTCAAATTCAAAAAAAACACCGAAATTCGGAGCAACACGCGATTTATAATCACGGCTTAATTCGTTATTGTCGCTGCCGCTCAATTTCGGAATACTGATCCCGCCCTTAAACCCGATGTGGGTTTCCTTATCGTCCTGGGCAAAAAGCGAATTTGAAAAAAGGACGAGGGTCAATAAAGACAATGGAAAATATGAATTTATTTTAAACATTTTTTGAAATTCTCCTGATTTGTTTGAAGCTTATGCAAGACAGCTTGAATTATATGAGCATTTTCAATTTTCACCAAACATCGTGCGTCGCCGCTGATTTTTCTACCTTTTTTGGCGAAGTTTACAATCTGCCAATTTATCGGGAAAACTTGGGCGCTTTTTCAATATCATTCGTTGATAATCGTCATTCGACGGGTGTTAAACTAAAAAATATATCCACGTGATGAAACGAAACGCACGAAAAAAACGAATTTAAAC
>JANLTD010000251.1:0-6224 GCA_031362765.1 Acidobacteriota bacterium
CTTTTTTTGGTCGAAAACAGAGGACGGGTTTTGTCGAAAGACGAATTGCTCGACAAGGTTTGGGAAAATTCGTTTGTCGAAGAAGCAAATCTCTCGCAGACGATTTTTGTCTTGCGGAAAGCGCTCGGTGAAAACACGAAAGAGCCGCGTTTTATCCTGACCGCGCCAAATCGGGGTTATCAATTCATCGCACCGATCAGAGAAATAAATGCAGATGATGAGATTTTGGACGAAAGTATTTTGTCGGACAATTCTCAAGCTCAAAGTTCAAATCCAAAATCCAAAATCCAAAATCCAAAATTGGCTTGGCTCATCGTTCCGCTTGTTTTGCTCGTTGCTTTCGGCGTTTATTGGTTTTATCCGAAATCGAAACCGGCAACCATTCAAGAAATTAAAACAATCGCGGTTTTGCCGTTTGAGGATTTGAGCGCCGTGCAGACCGAAAAGTATTTGGGTATAGGTTTAGCAGATGCTTTGGTAAATAAATTTGGCGACTTGAAACAACTCACGGTGCGCCCGACACGTTCCGTTTTGAAATATTCTGAAAGCCGCGAAGATTTGGGCAAAATTGGGCGTGAACTGCAAGTTGACGCGGTGCTTGACGGACGGATCCAGCACGTCGGAGAACGCATTCGCGTCAGCGTCCAACTCATTCGGACAGCGGATAACGTAACGATCTGGACGGAAAATTTTGATGATAGTTTTACAAACTTCTTCGCCGTTCAGGATTCGATCAGCCAAAAGGTCGTGCAGTCGTTAGCTTTACAACTTGACCCGACGGAACGCGAAAAACTTAACCGGCACGGGACGGAAAACGCGGCGGCTTATCAGGATTATCTGCGCGGACGATTTTTCTGGAACAAGCGCACGGCTGGCGATTTGCAAAAAGCAATCGAACATTTCAATCAGGCAATCGAAAAAGATTCAAACTTTGCGCTTGCCTACACCGGATTAGCGGATTCGTATCAACTGCTGGCGGAATATGGCGCGGCGGCTCCGCACGAAGTCTTTCCCAAAGCCAAAGCGGCCGTCATAAGGGCTTTGGAAATTGACGACCAATCGGCTGAGGCGCACACTGCGCTTGCCTACACGCAGACTGTTTATGATTGGGATTGGGCAGGCGCGGAAAAATCTTTCAAACGTGCGCTCGAATTGAATCCGAATTATGCCACCGCACATCAATGGTATGCCGAGCATTTGATCGCGATGGGGCGTTTTGATGAATCCCGCGCGCATTTTGAACGCGCACTCGAACTTGAACCCGTTTCGGCGATTATTCTGAGCGATCTGGCAGCTTTCTATGACTATACCGACAACGCTGATTTGGAAATCGAAAAAGCTCTGAAAGTCATCGAAATAGACCCGAATTTTGCTTACGGCTATTTTTATTTAGGACTCGGTTATGAACGAAAAGGAATGTATCCGGAAGCCTCTGAGGCGCTCGCCAAAACGATGACGCTTTTCGGCGAACCGCCGGAGTGCGCCGAAGAGGTTAAAGCGGCATTTAAGAAAAACGGCATCAAAGGATGGTGGCAAAAACGGCTCGAACAAATTAAAACCCGCCCGCATTTGAAGAATTTTCAAGCCTACCACAAAGCACTGGTGAAAATCCGGTTGGGCGATAACGAAGGCACTTTGGAAGCATTAAATCAAGCCTTCCAACGAAAAGACCGCTTCATAATAAATACCAAATACGATCCGCGTCTTGCCCCTTTGCGACAAGATCCGCGTTTTCAGGATCTGCTGCGGCGCATCGGACTTTAGAGCCGTTTCGAGTCGGACTTTTAGGCATATAATTCACCTTTCACGGCTAAAATCCGTCATAGCCATTTATTAAGGCAAAGCTGTAAAATTGACATCGGTTAAATCTTCTTTGACCGATAAAACCGGCGTCGGTTGGACAAATTGGTAGCGTTTGTTGCTGACCGAAATTATAACCGCAAGATCAGTAACCAATGTCATTAGTATCTACACAAGTCAAAGGATTTGTTTTTTGCGGCTGTGCCGCCCGATGTGCGGCGATGGACCTGCATCGCCGGAAGAAATTGCCCCTAAATTTGGCGAAAGGCTGTGCCCTGAGCCATTGGCAGCGAAGGCAGAGCCTCAAAAAAGCAGGAAACCTTTCGCGGAACGGCAGAGCCTTTCCGCACATCGGGCGGCAGAGCCGCGAGTCGTATTGAATTTTCAAAGATGTGTAGATACTAATGACCAATGTATCTGGATATTCGATATGAATCTGTCACACGAAAATCAGCCGATTGAATCGCTGAAAATAATGGATGTGCTTGATTTTTACATCCGACGAAACGAAGTTTCCGACGCGTCGCAGTTGATTCCGTTTTTGAAGGAACTGGGCGACGACGAGCGAATCCCGCTGATCGCGCGCAATCACGCCGCGCGGATCGTAAAGGAAATCGAAAAGAAAGCTGAGAAGGAGAAAGAGGACAAATAAGTTTCAGGCTTCAGGTTGAGATTTGAAACTTTAGTAACGTCCCGGCGAGTCTTTTGGTAAAAGCGAAAAAGACGACTTTGAGGATTTGGCAAAATGACAAAGCGCGGCGAAAATTGAAATTTTGCCGCGCTTTGCTTCTCGTCATCCAATGCGCCTTTTACGCGAGACAACCCCGGAACGGGTGCGGGAAAATTTATGGAACGTACGAATTTGGCACCGGGTAATCACCGGCTAATCCGAACGGGTGGAACCACAAAACATTCGTCGCTGTCCGATTGAGAAACCAATGGTTGCCTAACGGACGGTAAACCGCCGCGTCAAACTGCCCGTCGCCATCGTAATCGCCCGGCGTAGGAATGTCGCCCATTTTGCCGAACGGGAATGAAAAGTAAGAAGAGGACGAAAAAGAGTCTTCGCTTCGATATACAAACCATTCGCCCGTCGTTTCTCGCCAGAAAGCCACATCTGCTTTGCCGTCTCTGGTGTAATCGCCCTGCACCGGTTTATCGGTCGCCAGACCTAACAGCGGTGTCAAAGTAATATCTCCGGCGGTCGAACGCTTCAGCCACCATTCCGGCAGTCCTCCGCCGCCCGGCATGGGGCGGAATACGGCAATATCGACTTTACCGTCGCCATCGTAATCAGCCGGAACGGGTTTATCGCCGGGCAAGCCGAATGATTCTACTTGTAGACCGGTCAAAGATTTTTGAATCCACCATTGGGGACCGCCGCCGCCCGGAGGGAATTCTCGAAAGATGGCGATGTCCGCTTTACCGTCGCCGTCGTAATCAGCGGGAACCAGAACGTCGCCGGGTGACCCAAAGTGGACGGTGAAATCAATAGAATTTTCGCTTCGCAGAATCCACCAATTCTGTTCCGCCGGTCGCCAGATGGCGATGTCGGTTTTGCCGTCGCCGGTGTAGTCGGCAGGAACGAGTTTGTCGGTTGCCAGTCCGAAGGTAATTATGGGAACTAAACCATCCGAGCTTTTTTCGATCCACCATTCTGTTGTCGCGGGGCGGAACATCGAAATGTCTGTTTTTCCGTCGCCGTCAAAATCGAAAGGCGCGGGCAAAGTTACGACGCTTGTGCTGCCTTCGAGCCGCGCCAAACCGAGCCGAGCCGGTCCGTTTGCCGCGCCGTAAGTGGTGAAACCGCCGCCGATGATGATTTTGCCGCTGGACTGCATAGCAACCGTATTTAAGGTTGAGCCGGGTAAACCGTCGCCGGGATTGAAGGTCACATCAATCAAACCGCTCGAAGTCATCCGCACGATGCCCGGACGATTAACGCCTTGATACGTAATGAAACCTCCGATGACCACAATTCCGTGCGGAGTCAGAATTGTTTGAACCGCCCCAAGATTATTGAATCCTGCGCCCGTCGTGAAAGTTCCGTCGAGCGCGCCGCCCGTTTCAAGACGGGCAATGCCGGTGCGCGACGTGGCGTTAAAATTGCTGAACCCGCCCGTAACCAAAATTTTGTTGTCCGCCGGTTGAATGTCTATGTCATAGACAGCTGAATCGAAACCCATTCCTCCGGCAGCCGTGAAAGCCATATCGATCGAGCCGTCAAGCGAATTCAGGCGAGCGAAATTATTGATTCCGGTTACGCCGTTAATCCGGTCGAAGTAGCCGCCGACGAGAATTTTACCGTCCGGCTGTAAGACAACTTTCTCAACGCCGCAGTTGCAGCCGAAAACGCCGGTTGCCGTGAACATCGGGTCGAGTGAGCCGTCCGAATTCAAACGGGCAACGCGGCTTTGTGTTACACCGTTGACGTTAACAAACTGACCGCCAATAACGATCTTGCCGTTCGGCTGAACGGCAATCGAATATACGCCGAATGTGTCGCACGTAAAAGTCGGATCGAGCGAACCGTCCGCATTGAGCCGGACAAGTCCGCGATTTGTTCCGCCCATATTATTAAACGTGCCGCCGACGAGAATTTTTCCGTCCGGCTGAAGCGCGATTGCCTTAACCTCGCCGTCGAAATCGTTGTCACCGAGTCCGGGGAAAAACGAACCGTCGGTCGTGCCGTCCGGGTTTAATCGTGTGATTCGGTGGCGAATACCGTCGTTCGCGCCGTAAAAATTACCGCCGACAAGAATTTTGTTATCGGGTTGGACGACGACGACATTAACTACGCCGGGATTTCCGATGACCGGCTCGAAATCGGCGTTGGGAATTCCGCTAGGAAGAATCCGCGCCAAAGCCAGTTTTACTGTGCCGTGAATGTGTGTGAAACCTCCGGCGGCGATTAATAAACCGCTGCTGCTTTGAATCGCCAGTTTGGTAACGCCGCCGTTTGTTCCGGCACCGAGGTCAAAACCCGCATCGAGCGAGCCGGTCGCCTGATTGAGTCGGACGATAGTGCTGTTGCCGCCCGCATAGATTTTTCCCCCGGCATCAATAGAGAGTGCTGAAACAACTCCCTGGACGGCGGGCGGAACAAACATCAAGTCGTGCGTTCCGCTTAGATTGAGCCGCGCGATTCGGTCTGTCAACGTGCCGTTAAAACTGAAAAATGCTCCGGCGATGAGAATTTTATTGTCCGCAGGCTGAACGGCGATGTCATAAACTACACCGTTTGCTCCCGTTCCGGTATTCATTGAGAACGTAATATCAACCATGCCGTCGGTATTGAGTCTGGCAATGCCGTTAGCGGGTGTACCCTTGACGGAAGTGAACGATCCGGCAACGAGAATTTTTCCGTCCAAAGGTTGAATGGCGATTCTGGTTGTCGAGTTATCGAATCCCGCGCCGAGATTGGTGTTAAAGGTCGTGTCGAGCGAGCCGTCGCCGCCGTTCACGCGCATAAAAAGTCCGACCGGAACGCCGTTGTATTGTATCGTATTAAAGCTGGCGAGCAAAATTTTATTGTCTGACGGTTGAACGACAATGTCGTCGATTATCCCGCTCGGTCCGACTGCTCCGCCGAGAAAAGTCGGGTCAACCGAGCCGTCTTCGTTAAGCCTTGCGAGTCGTCCGCGAACACCGCCGCCGGGAAGAGTGCCGAATTGTGTGAAATCTCCGCCGATAAGAATCTTCGTCGCGCCGCCGACAATCTGGATGGCAACCGCATTAGGTCCGCCGTTGCAGGCAACCGTGTTGCTACCGTTCGACGCGCCGGGACCGATATTAAAACTCGTGTCGAGCGTCCCGTCTCCATTATAACGCGCCACGCAGTTATAATTTCGCCCGTTGACGACCGTAAAATTTCCGACGACGACGATTTTGCCGTCCGGCTGAAACGCAAAATCAGTAACCGCCGCGCCGCGCCAGTTTACGCTCGGCGTGAAAAGCGGGTCTAAATCGCCATCTGCGGCAAACGTTCCAAGGTTTGCCGCGAACAGCAAAAAACTTCCCAAAATTACCAAACTAAACATCTGTAAATTTTTCATTTTCGTTTTTCTCCCCAATAAAATTCGGAACAAAACGATTTTGGCTTGACTTGTGTTCAAAAGTCCTCAAAAATAAATCAAAAGTTCTCAAATATTTCTCAAAAGCTATGATTGAGCTAAAGGAATCAAGGATTTATGAGTTTGGAGAATTCCGGCTTGATGAGAAAAGTCATTGTCTTTTCCGCCGCGAAACGGGCGAACTTGTGCCGTTGACATTGAAAGCCATCGAGCTTTTGCTTTATTTAGTTCAAAACGTCGGAAAAGTTTTGTCGAAAACCGAGCTTATCGAAAAGGTTTGGGAAAATTCGTTTGTCGAAGAAGCAAATCTCTCGCAGACGATTTTTGTCTTGCGGAAAGCGCTCGGTGAAA
>JANLTD010000770.1:0-2207 GCA_031362765.1 Acidobacteriota bacterium
AAGCCGCTTTTCCGCCGCTCGGGCTTCTGACTGTTTCGGCAATGCTTCCCAAAACGTGGGAACGGCGGCTTGTTGATATGAATGTCGAAACGCTCAACGAAACCGATATTGAATGGGCGGATATTGTTTTTGTCAGCGCGATGATCGTCCAGAAAGAATCGCTCGAAGAGGTCGTTAAATTATCCAAAGCGTGTGGTAAACGGGTTGCGGTCGGCGGTCCGTATGTTTCGACAAGCGCGGAACAGCTTCCCGATGCCGATTTTATTTTTGTCGGGGAAGCCGAAACGACACTTCCGGAATTCATCGAAGATCTCGAACAAGGCTCGCCCAGACGCATCTACAAAGCTGCCGAGAGACCTTCGCTATTGGCGACGCCCGTGCCTGATTTCTCAATCATCGATATGAATCATTACAGCGCGATGAATCTCCAATATTCACGCGGCTGTCCGTTTCAATGCGAATTTTGCGATATTATCGAGATTTACGGACGCGTGCCGCGCACTAAATCAAACGAACAGATGATCGCCGAACTCGACGCGCTGCAAACAGCCGGTTGGCGCGGATTGGTCTTTATCGTTGACGACAATTTTATCGGCAATAAACGCAACGTCAGAACATTGTTACCCGAACTTATCAAATGGTCTGAACACAACGATTTTCCGTTTTCCTTTCTAACGGAAGCGAGCGTGAATCTGGCGGATGATGTCGCATTACTTCAAATGATGCAGGACGCAGGATTTCGGCGCGTCTTTCTCGGCATCGAAACGCCGGTCGAAGCAAGTCTCAAAGAAGCGCAAAAAGCGCAAAATACGAAGAGCGACCTGCTCGATTCGGTGAAAAAGATCCAAAGCTACGGAATGGAAGTGATGGCCGGTTTTATCGTCGGTTTCGACAACGACCCCGAAGACATTTTCGAGCGGCAAATCCAATTTATACGTGATAGCGCGATTCCGCTCGCGATGGTCGGACTTCTGGCGGCGCTTCCCGACACACAACTCTGGCGGCGATTGGAGAAAGAAGGTCGACTGCTTCACGAAAGCACCGGCAACAATACGGATTGTTCGATGAATTTTGTTCCGAAGATGAGTAAAACGCGACTCGTCGAGGGTTACAAGGAAATTCTCAGAAACATTTACAGTCCGCGTGAATACTACGCGCGCGCCCTCGATTGCCTGTCGCGTTTCAAACAAACTAAATTAGAACCCCGCCAAGCAAATCTTATCAAAGACGTAAAGGCATTTTTCAAGATCATACTGACGCTCGGAGTGCGCGATCGCGAACGCCGCGAATTCTGGAGTTATCTGATTCGCATCGTCCGATTTTATCCGCACGATTTTGCCCACGGGATGACGCTCGCCGCGATGGGCTACCATTTTCGGAAAATAACGGCTGAATATTGCAAATAGAACTCCCGGCAATGCGCGTCGCCAATTTTATTGTTTGGCTTGAACCATTTGTTCCAGTCGTTTGCGAAAAGCCGCGCCGTTTTGGGTTTGGGCATTCGGCGAAAGCGTGTTTGTCGTCTTGCCGCTCGTATCGGTCGTCGAAATAATCGAATAGTTCTGACGCGTGAGCGGAACGTAAATCAGTATGCGGTGCGCCGAGTTATCGGCAGTCACGCCTTCGAAAATCACTTCTTCAAAACCGTCGCCGTCCACATCCTGCGGCTCAAACGTCCAATTTGAACCGTGGAATTCCGGCACATCGAGCGAAATACGGGCTGTAATTTCCCACGCGCTATTGATGTTCGTCCTTTCAACGGCAAAAATATGAGTTTTGCCCATATCTATCATATTGTGAATGCATATTTTTCTGAAATCGTGATTGAAAATCATCGAGTGTTCATTGAATAAAACCAAAAACCAAAGGCCAAAGACCTCAACAACTACGATTTATTTGCTCGAATCAACATCAAACACTTGTGATTGATAAACACTAATAATGCGAATCAGGGGTTGAAAAATGTCCGCGAATTTGGCTTAAAACTTCAAGGATTAGAAAAGTTAAAAAGAAATGGGACGCGGACAAACGCGGATTCGGCGGATTTTCGCGGATTTTTTTGAAATCCTCTCTAAATCCGCCGAATCCTCGGTTCATCTGCGTCCTAATTTTGACACTTTTCACCATGAATTTTGAGTTTGCAAACAACTTTTCAGTTGACCAATATTCAACCCTTGATTCGCATTCAAAATTTTACGATACCACAA
>JANLTD010000791.1:0-13792 GCA_031362765.1 Acidobacteriota bacterium
CAAATGCGGCAACCAATGTCGCATCGCTTAGCGGTCACGCCATCCTTGTCGGCATTGTCGGCAAAGATATTAACGGAAACGCGCTTCTCGACAAATTGAAGACCTCAAAAGTTAATTGCGATTTTGTTCTTGCGTCGGATAAATTTGCGACCACGACCAAAGTGCGCGTGCTTGCCGGGCAACATTATGCCCCGCGCCAACAAGTAATTCGGATTGACTATGAAAATCAGCAAAAGATTGATGCCGAAACATTAGAGCAATTAAAAACGAACCTGACTAAAGCCGCCGAAAAGGCGGACGCGATAATAATTTCCGATTATAATTACGGTGTCGCCAATAAAGAAATTGCCGATTTAGCGCAAGAAATCGCCGCCAAAAAGAATATTCCGCTGATCGTTGATTCGCGCTTTTGCTTGAAAGAATTTCGAGGCGCAACAACCGCGACGCCGAATCAGGAAGAAGTCGAGCAAATATTAGGTAAAGGTTTTACCGAATCGGATTGCGCCGAGCTTTGCGCGAAATTGGAATATCACGCGTTGCTCGTAACCTGCGGCAACAAAGGGATGATTCTGATTGAGAAAGATAAGATGCCTTTCCATATCGATGCCGTCGGCTCAAAAGAACCGGTCGACGTGACCGGCGCCGGCGACACGGTCATCGCCGCCTATTCGTTGGGTTTGGGTTGCGGATTGAGTTTTGTCGAAAGTGCAAACCTGGCAAATCACGCGGGCGGCATTGTGGTTATGAAAAAAGGTACGGCTTGCGTTCAGGCCGACGAATTGATCGCTTCCCTTTCAAAATTCGAAACTACCGAACAGAACGCTCGAACTCTATGAACTCAATAAATTCCTTCGCACCGATTTTAGAGCGCAATGAACTGGTTACACAAATAGCCGCAAAGCGTCAAAACGGCGCGAGCATTGTTTTGGCAAACGGTTGTTTCGATCTTTTCCACGTCGGTCATATTCGCTATCTGGCGGGCGCAAAATCGCTCGGCAGTATATTGATCGTCGGTATTAATTCTGATCAACAGGTCAGAAAATTAAAAGGCGAAAATCGTCCGTTGATGCCCGAACGCGAACGTGCCGAAATCGTTTCCGCCTTGAAATTCGTTGATTTTGTGACGATCTTCGATGAACCGACCGTGACCGAATTGATTCGCGCCATTCGTCCCGATTTTCACGCAAAAGGCACCGATTACACAACCGACAGCGTTCCCGAACGCGAAATCGTGGGCGAATACGGCGGCACAGTCGCAATCGTCGGCGACCCGAAGGATCATTCGTCAAGTGATTTGATAAAATTAGTAGGCAGCGGCAGTTAGCAGTGGGCAAGAAGAACCTGAATGCCTACTGCCAACCGAAATATGTGGAATTCGCGCACAAAAACCGATCTGATCATCGAAGTTTGGGAAAAACTTGATTGCGAAAGCGTCGGCGCAAAAGAGATCGAAGCTATCGAAACGGTCGTCCGCGACCGTTTTGGCGCCGGCGCGGTCGAATCGCCAATGATCATTGCACGGCTTTTGGCGGACGAAGGAGCCGAGCTGCGCCACTCCGAAATTCTTAGGCTTTATGTTGAAAAGCGTCAGGAATCGCCATATGACGCGATGTTCCGCAACATTCTAAAGATCGCCGACTTTAAGGAAACCTTGAGCTCGATCCGACGGCTCGAAAATCTACGGAAAAAATTCGCGGCGGAAAATGACAAGGTAGGTTTGCGGCAGCTCCGTGAAGTTGCGATCAAAGGCAAAAACCGCGCCCAAATGATCGCCATAAACGTCAAAGCAAAAGGAAAAAAACGTAATGAGCAAGCCGAGATCGCCGAATGGTTCAAGCTTTGGTTGCAATCGCCGGAGGTTTTTGAGCATTGGATCGGGCTTCGGCAAAATTCAAAGGATTTTAAGGAAAAGTTTGAAAAATAGTTTTGAGTCCCGCCTTCAGGCGGCCAATGTTCGGGTTTTCAGATTTCCATATTTATCGAACAAGTCTGATATGATGGTTTTGCCGCCTGAAGGCGGGACTCAAAACACAAATATATGCGTCGTTTTTACGCTCCGAAGGATAATTTCAGCAACCATAAAATTACACTCAGCCTTGAAGAGACGCGCCATTTGCGCGATGTGCTGCGGCTTTTGGCAGGCGCCAGAGTGCATATCTTTGACGGTCAAGGACGGGAGTTTTTATGCGAGATCGAAACGATCGAAAAAAAAGCGACCGTTCTCAGGATGATCGAAGAGATCACACCGGCGGCACCTGAATCGGATCTCGATCTGACGCTCGTGGTGGCGCTTTTGAAGGGCGACAAGTTTGATCTGGTAATTCAAAAAGCGGTCGAACTGGGCGTTACGAAATTTGTTCCCATTGTTACAAGACGCTCTGACGTCAAGCTCAAAGAGGTTGAAAAAAAACTCGAACGCTGGCAAAAGATCGCGCTCGAAGCAGCGAAACAATCCGGACGCGCAAAATTGATGCAGATTGAAATGCCGCAAGACTTTGAATTATTTCTGAAAAACTCCGCGCCTCAGCTTCTCAATGGTGAAAATTTCGTCTTATTTGCGGAGAGAAACGGCGAGGGTTTTGATTCAATCAAAGCAGACAAAAAAATAACCGCCTTGGTCGGTTCCGAAGGCGGTTGGGAAGATTCTGAAATTGAAGCGGCCAAAGCTCTCGGCGTTCAAATCGTGACGCTCAAAGGCAGAATTTTGCGGGCGGAAACCGCCGTCATCACGATTGCCGGACTTCTGCAAAATCATTTCGGCGATTTAAGTTAGAAATCGTTTAAAAACTAAGAAATGGCGCGCGGAAAAACGCGGATTACGCGGATTTTCGCTGATACAATACTAAAATAATCCGCGTGAATCGGCCAAATCCGCGTTTGTCCGCGTCCTATTTTACTATCTTTCCTTTCAATTAAGACTTTTCAAACAGCTTTTATTTATCATCGTCGGTTTTTGCGGTATTTTTGGGGCGAAAATACGCATCGCCGCGCTGTTTAAGTTCCGCTTTCGTGCCAAGCGCGGCAACCACCGAATCGAGCAATTCCTTTTCTTCGATCTTGAAATTGACCAACCCCTTCGCTTCAACGTCCGGATCGTCAAAATTGATCAACAAATAACGACGCTTTTCCTTGATAAATCCGCCTAAGATTCCGGCATATGGGACGACGCTGACGACCTTTCCGGTCGTTGATTGCACCGATTGCGATTGCGGAGAAACGATCAGCATTGATTTATACGGAATTGAAAACTGTTCTTTTTGATCCTGACCGAAAAAAACAAGCCGCGAATTGGCATCGTCAAACTTTAATGTGCCGACCTCTCTTTTGCTGAAACCGAACATTCCGCCTTCATATTTTGCGGGGAACGATGGCGGCGCGGGTTTGACTGTCGCCTGTGTGGCCGTCTTATCAACCGGACGCGGCTGTGCCGAAACTAACGAAACGCAGGCGAATAAACTTACCGCCAGAAAAAACAATACTTTTTTCATACATTTTGATCCTGTTATTGAAATTTGAAATCTTAAATTTGAATTCTAATACTATAGACGCATTCCGTTCATTGTTCGTTGCCAAAGCAGCGTTTGTTTTAAGACGCCGAGCCGCTGACGATCCTGCGCGGAACAATCCGAAGAGAGTTGCTCGATGATTGATTCAAGCAGCGGCACCGCCAAAAGTCCGGCGTGGGAAATGATCTGCGAATAATAATGGATTTGCAAATTATCGTTTTCGTCCGCGTGAAATTTCTTGATGTCATCGGCTTCGATCTTAAAAACATCCTGTCCCGCCGGCACGACGCGGCGCGGAACGCCGTGCGTCACCTTGCCGTCTTTTTCTTTTGAGCCGAGCAGCAGAATTCCGATCAGAAAACCTTGTTCATTGAGATAATCGGGGCTGAAATTTGCAAGCTCGGGTTTTGGCGAAAGACGCGGCCCGTAATTGGCATATTCAGGATTTATCAGGATCGAATCGTAGATCACGCCGACGATTTCCGTGCCGCCGCCAACCGGAAGATTGACAAACTGCGCGAAACCGAAATCTTCCGCGCCAGGCGGATCGGCCGCGTCCAATGAATCAATGACGCGCCCGACGTAATCAATATGTGAGTTTGAACTAACGATCTTTGCTATTTTCATTTTTTTGAGTAGAGAGTAAAGAGAGTAAAGAGTAAAGAGTAGAGAGTGGAGAGTTCTGAGTTTTTTACTCTCCACTCTCTACTCTTTACTCTCCACTCTCCACTCTCCACTCTCCACTCTCCACTCTCCACTCTCCACTCATTTCCCGAGTTCGGGAATAATATAAAGCAGCCACCAAAAAAATATCTGGACGGCTGAAACAACGAAACTTAGCGTGACGCTGACAAGAGCGAGCCTTCGTCCGCCGATCTGCGGTTGACGCAAAGCCGAAAAGTATCCGAAACCGCCGATGCAAAAAGTGAACGGAATAAACAATATCCCAAGATACGGAACCATCGAATAAACCAGACACGCCCACGCCGTTTCCGAAACCGAGTTTTTATTTTGCTCGAACAGGTCCTTCACATCTTCAATTTCCGCGAATTCAAAACTCTTTCCCTGTAAACGATACGAGGCGCGAAGCGTATCGAGCGGCTGATAATCTTCGCGCAACAATTTTCCGCAAACCGGGCAAAATTTTGCATTCCCGCGCTGCGCCTGCGCACCGCAAGCCGAACACGCACGATTGCGGATTGCGGATTGCGGATTTTTTCAGGCTCAGATCTCAACTTTTAATTTTTAATTTTTAATTTTTAATTTAACGCCTTCGTCCCTTGCTTGCGGATTTGCGCGAAACTCTTAAGTTTAGATTATTCTCTTTTGCAAAACCTTGTAAAGCCTGTAGAAAAATTTCGCGGTCGCGCAAGGTAATGACCGCCGTTTGATCGGCTGTTTCGAGCGCATACGGATAGCCGAGCCCGATCACGCATTCCGCCCGCACAGTGTCGATAACTTCCGGCAAAAAACCTTCTTCATAAACCCACGACGGAATATCAAGCCGCGCCGGAACATTATTGGCGGTCGTTTGCAGATAAACGAATCCGACGATTGATTTGGCGCTTTGCCGATCAATAAAAGCGTCGAGCCCGCGCCGCCGCGAATAGCAGAACGTCGTCCGGTCGCCCCAGTTCTTCAAGCTGAAAGCGTGGAGGATCAAGGCATCGTCGAGCGTGCGCTGAGAGCCGCGCTTTTCTCCGCCTGAAATATCGAGCATCGTCATCAGATCGCGCGCATAACTGCGGTCAACATAGCCGACCAGCGGAACGCGGCAATCGCGTGAAAGTTTGACCAGATCAACCAGTTTTCCGATAAAATCTTCTTCAAAATCTTTTGTCGAAACCGAAATGGAAAGCAGCAGCGTGTTGTCGTAAAAGGCAAGCGGCATTCGTTCGCCTCGTTTTTGCCAATCTTTTTTGCTTTCGAGAAATTCGGAAACTTTGGCGATTTCCGCCTCAAAACGCCGCAGTCCGACAATTGTTTCCTGAATGTACGGCTCATCGGGCAGCATCAGATCTTCGGGCGCGAGAACGCGGAATTCGGCATTTTTTTTGTAACCTTTCGTTTCGTCGTGCGGATTTTCAAACCAGCCGATCTGAATTGCGCCGACCGGCAAAGAAACCTCCCGTTCGAAAAACAACTGGCTGCCGTCCGCTGCAAAGGTCGTCCGTTTCTGCAAAATTTCAAATGCCCACTGCCGCGCTTCTTCGTGATTTTGCCAATGTTGATCAAACAAAAAAGTGAAATCTTCCGATGCCTCAAATTCATCTGCCGGCATCGCGCCGTAATTTTCCGTCGTTTGCAACACCGAAACGATTTCCGTATATGTTTTTCGGCAAAAACGCGCAATTTTATCGAGATACGCGCTCAAGTCCTGTGTTTGGTCGAGCGCAAATTTTCTAAAGCCCTCGCTTTTTTGATTCAATTCCTGTGCGAGTAATTCTTTATAAAGCATCTTTTTTAGGTGTCTGATTGTAAGCGAGCAGTCCCGTGCGCCCAATGGCGTTAAGTTAAGGAGAAAACGTAAAACGCGCCTGTTAGTCTGTTTCCATGGCTTTCGTTTATTTAACAACAAGTTAGCGGCGCGGAATTAAAACAGGCTAACAGCCTGTTTTACAATTAATGCCGAATTTTCGCTTAACTTGATGCCATTGCCCGCGCGCCACTCTTACTTTTCCGGTTTCAAATCGCTGTAGCCGTCAACCTGGAACCTCCATTTGCCGCCTTTTTCTCTGACCGCGACGACGACAAATTTTCCTTGTCCGGTGCCGACTTCCTGACCGTCTTTGGATTGCCGGATCGTGTAAATTCCGACATCAAAGGCAAGATTTTTATCAACCTTGCGCTGAAAGATCTGAAATGAGATCGTCATTGTCCGACCTTCGCTTTTTATCCAGTCGAAAAACGATTTGAAAGTCGGACGAATCTGTTCGCGACCTTGCAAGATATTGTTTCCGGGCGGCAAATACGCGGCATTTTCAGTGTAAAGACCGGCAACTTTTTCAACATCCAAAGTCCGATACGCTTCGCTGAACGATTTATATATTGCGTCAATTTCCTTGTGCGCCGAAACACCTTTTTCCAAAACGAGTTCGTCATTTCCTATCATTTCAGCAGAAAAAGCATTTTCTATCTTCAGCACGTAAAGTTGGTAATTAAAACTGGCTAAATGCCCGTAACCTCTTCGTAATTCTACTTTTCCGTTCGGTGTTTCGACAGTTTGTATCCTTTTCCCGTCGAATCTCGCAATAATGGTGACGGCAACTTTTCTACGACTAAAATCTTTGCCATTCTTTATTGAAGCCTTACCTATTTTATTCAACCTTGCGAGAATCTGTTTACCGCTATTTTTTTCCGCATCTGAATCAAATTCAACCCATGCAGCTTCGCGGCATTCATCTCTGTAGAGGAATAATTGTTCAAATCTAATGGAGTAAATTCCCGTCACCCGTACGAGTTTTTGGTTATAATCCGACGAATTATTTATTAAATCACAATAAGAAACCGTCAGAACATTGCCTGGAATTGATGTTTGAGCATTCAAGTTAAAAACATTCAAAAGCAAAAATAGTAAAAGCCACAGGAACTTCATAATTGTTCAATCTAATTAATTTTAAGAATGCGCTTTTTTCTCTAAAGGTTGTAAAAATTTCATTTTAAAATTTCTCAGAAGTTAAGGTAAAAAGGTTACGAGGCTAAATTAGTCGAGAAATCATATTTAGTCAAGATGTTTCTGCAATTCTACCAAGTTTACTTAACACGGCTCGTGCGCCGCTTCAGGAAATCCATCAGCACGAATTCGGTTAAATTATTCGGGTTGGCGAAATAGGCTTTGCCGCGCGTCATCGCCGACATTTGTTTGACGAATTCGACGAGATAATGATCGCTGGCGAGCATAAATGTATTGATCATAATTCCCGCTTTGCGGCACGCCTGAACTTCTTTGAAGGTTTCCGCCATCACGAAAGGATCGTTGCCCATCGAGTTTTTATAGAGCACGCGTTTATCGGTCTGAACCTGCGAATAACGGCGATAATTCAAATATGCGGGATTGCCCGCGTCAATAAACGCGGCGGTCGGTTTGCCGTCCGTGACCATCACGATCTGCTTCATCTCTTTGCCCTGCGCCGCTAAGATCCGTCGGGCGAGCTTTAAGCCTTCGGCCGTGTTCGTGTGATATGGGCCGACCTGCGTGGTTGCAAGACGCGCGATCGGCAATTCTTCCGCGCCGTCGTGAAATAGAACTATCTTCAGTGAATCGCCCGGATATTGCGTGCGGATCAGATGCGCGAGCGCGAGCGCGACCTTTTTGGCGGGCGTAAAACGGTCTTCGCCGTAAAGGATCATCGAATGCGAACAGTCGAGCATCACCACGGTCGCACACGACGATTGATAATCCTGTTGATGAACATACAGATCTTTATATTCAAGATTGAGCGGAACGCCCACACCTTCGCGCCCTATCGCCGAAAGAAGCGTCGCGTTAACATCAAGGTTGATCGTATCGCCAAATTCGTATTGTTTTGAGCTTAAGGCGGCTTCGATGCCTGTGTCGAGCTGCGGTGTTTGGTGTCGGCCGATCGAGGATTTGCCCATCGAACCAAGAAGTTTCTGCAAGGTTTTATAGCCGAGAAAATCAAGCCCTTTTTCCGTCACCTGAAAACGAATATCGCGCGGCATTGCCTCGCCGATCTCGCCTTGCCCTTGCGCCTGTTGTCGTGCTTGCTGTTCGATCTCCTGCAAGTTCAGATAGCCTTCTTCGACCAGTCGTTCGATCAGCTTATTGATCAGTTCTTCGAGCAGAGAGCCTTTAAATTTATTGTCGTTGTCGGCAAGCATTTTTTCGACGTCGGTCGAGTCAAGGATTCCCTGTTCGAGCAGCGAATTGAGGATCGCCTGCCGCAGCGCGTCGAGCGAATCGTCCACTTCGTTGCGCTGGCGCGTCCACCAATAATTTTCGTTGTAGCCCGAATCGAGCAGCGAATCACTCAATGACTGCATCAGATCGCCGAGATTGATGCCGAACGGGTCGAAACCTTTGAATTTTGAATAACGGATAAACTTCATCTCTGTATTTTCCTTTCATTCAGAATAAAACTTATTGATTGGCTATTCAACTAGAAAGTGAAAAGGTGAAAAAGTGAAAAGGTGAAAAAGTTGGCTTGGAAAATCCGAACCAACTTTTTCACCTTTTCACTTTTTCACTTTTTCACTTAGATGAAAGCGAAATCGAATTGTTCCTGATGGATCGTTTTATCGCTGGTGATGTCGGTCGCACCCAAATAGGCTTCGATCTCTTCGAGAACTTCCTTTTCCGAAGTTCGCAAAGCGACCGCGACATCGGGATGAACGCGCAGCGTCGTCTGCCGGACATCATTCTGAATTCGCGACAAACGGCGCGATTCTTCGAGAATTTCGTAGCAAACCGTCTGCGGCGATTTCACCCAACCCGCGCCCTGACAATAATCGCACGGCGCGCACATCGTTCTTTCGAGCGATTGTTTGACACGTTTGCGCGTCATAATGATCAAACCGAAATCATTGAACGACAAAACTTTGGTCGGCGATTTATCGCTTGAAAGAGCTTCCTGAAGTGCCTGGGCAACCTTGTTCCGATTGCGCCGGTCTTCCATATCAATCAGGTCGAGCACGATAATTCCGCCAAGATCGCGCAGACGTATCTGCCGCGCAATCTCATCAACGGCTTCCATATTCGTCTTCGTGATCGTATCTTCAAGCCGCGCATTGCCTTTACCGACAAATTTGCCCGTATTGACGTCAATCGCGACGAGCGCTTCGGTTTGATTGAGGACGAGATAGCCGCCCGATTTTAGCCAAACACGCGGTTTCAGTGCCTTGTCAACTTCTTCCTGAACGCCGTAGGCTTCCAAGATAGGTTCGTCGCGGGTGTAAAGTTTGACGCGCTTGACAAGCCTCGGCTGAATGCGGTTGATAAATTCGACGATCCTTAAATATTCGTCTTCGGAATCAACGCGGATCGCCGTAAATTCATCGGAAAGCTGATCGCGCAAGATGCGCTGAATAATATCCAGATCCTGATGGACAAGCGCGGGCGATTTTGATTTCTCGGCTTGTTTTTTGATGTCGAGCCACGTTCGCACAAGATAGCGTGCGTCCTGACGCAGATCTTCTTCGGAAATTCCGATGCCGGCCGTGCGAACGATAAATCCGCCCGACGGAACATCTTCTTCCGCCTTGATCTTTTGGATCAAAACGCGGAGTCTGCCGCGTTCGCCTGACGATTCGATCTTACGCGAAACGCCGAGGTGCTCGATCGTCGGCATATAAACCAAAAATCTTCCGGGAAGCGCAATGTGCGAAGTGATTCGCGCACCCTTGCGGGCAATCGGTTCTTTGGCGATCTGCACAAGGATCTCTTGTCCTTCGCGAAGAAGATCGGTGATCGTCGGCTGACTGCGTCTTCCGTCGCGGTCACGATTGTCCCGATGATCGCGTCTCGGGTTATTTCCCTGATAACCTGTTTTCGCGGGCGCGACAAAATCAGCAGCCGCAATTTCCGTTTCGGCGGTAACTGTTTCGCCCATTTCCGCGCCTTCGTAACGTTCCTGCGGTTTGCCTGTCCCGCCGGCTCCGCCCGGTCCGCCCGGTCGCCGACCGCGACCGCCGCGACCGCCGCGTCTGACCGTCATTTCTGCCGGTTTGGCAGAGTCCTTGACACTTGCATCAGCATCTTCAAAGTTTTCGCTTTTCACGCTTTTTTTACCGCCCCGGCCGCTTGGTTTTTTCGGCTTTTCGGCTTTGTCCTTCGCTTGCGCCGGTACGGTTTCTTTTACTTCAGCTGCGACAATTGGTCCCGCTTCTTTTTTCGCCGTGCCGCCTTTTCTACTTCCGGACGACGATTTTTTCTTTGGCGCCGGTTTTATTTCTTCGGCAACCAACGGCGCAGTTTCGATGACCGGTTCAATTTCGACCGGCACAACCGCGCCAGCCGCATTTGCCGCCGGTTTACTACGGCCGCGTCCGCCACGGCTGCCGCGTCTGTTTTTTGATTTCTTCTGCTCGACCGCGGGCGACGATTCGGTGTCGTCGTCAGCAATTCGCTCGAAACCATTCGCCTCGCGGGCGACCGAATCGATCAGCGAACCGACCTCGGCGCTTGAGGTGCTTTCCATATCGAATTCGACGGCGCGAACCTTGTCCACGATCGACTCTTGCCGATATGCGTCCTTAAACATTTCGCCCGTTGTCTCCTCATCATCAATAATTCTCTCAAAACCGGAATCTTCGACCTCAAAACCGAAAGCCGTGTCTTCGACGGGTTCGCTGTCTGATTTCTCAGGCGCCACAGCCTGAAGCTCTTCAAGCTGTCTTTTTTCGCGCTTGCGGTCGCGCCGGTTTTTGCGCTGTTTCTTTTGCTCCGCCGTTTCGCCTCTTTCAGCTTCGACGGTTTCTTCGCGGTCTTCTTCAACCGGAAGTATTTCGATAATTTCGGCTATTTCTTCCTCAACAAAATCGACGCCGCGTTCGGCGAGCGGTTCGGCAATTTCCTGCGCGTCTTCCATTTGCCTTTCGCGTTCGAACCGCGCTCTTTCAATTTTATCGTCAGCTTCGCGTTTGACTTCTTCGGGCGAGGCTTTTTTCGATTTTTCCATCACAATGCGTTCGATCTCTTCTTCTTCATCGAAAAAGTCCGAAACATATAGGAACGCATCGCGTTCAAGCCCGATCTCGACAAAAGCCGACTGCATTCCGGGCAAAACTCTCTGCACGCGGCCTTTGTAAATATTTCCGACGACGCCGGAATTTTCTTCGCCGCCGCGCTCGATATAAAATTCGGTAACTTTGCCGTTATCGAGTATAGCGATCTTTTTTTCGCGCCCATTGACGCTGATAATCATTTCTTTTGACATATTCCCTCACTGATAATTGGTGATAAATGTCGGCCTGGAGAATTACTTTGCGGATTGCGGACAGTCTTCCAGCACACGCTCAATTTGGGGCGTGGGTTTTGTAGAATTTGATTGGTTTTCGATTGTTTTCTGGAAACTTTTAAGGTTTTCCGAAACCAAAGAATAAGAGTTTTCACGCAGGAATCTTTTTGCGAAAAGCGGAATGTTTCGCTTTTCTAAAATGCGAGGAGCAAAGTTTCTTCAAAATGCTCGACTCGCCAAATCTCTTTCAACAAATCTATTGACTAATTCAATCCTTTTGTTTGCTATAATTTAACAAGCCATTTTTATTAAAACTCCAAGCAAACTGAGGTTAGTATAAACGAATTTTCAAAAATCGTAAATGTTTACGCGTTCTTTTTTGGAAAAACATTTCCAGTCAAACATTTCCGGTAAAATTATTTAAGGATCGCTTCAATGATCTCTGCAATCAAATTTACCGGAAAGTTTCCCGAAAATTGCCGGAAATTTCGATTTGCGTTAGTCACGTTTTTTACTTTTTACTTTTTGCTTTTGCCCGCTTTCCGATTTACGATTTAGAAAATGGAAATTTATTTTGAGTTGATCAATGATGCGGCGGGCATCAAAAAGGTATTCGACGATCTCAGCAAAGAGGAATTCCTGGGTTTCGACACGGAAACGACCGAGCTCGACCCTTACGAGGGAAATATTCGGCTCGTCCAGCTCAGCAACGGCAAAAATACATACGTTATTGACCTGAAACCCTTTGCCGACCGCGGTGATCTGCGCACTTCGGATGAGCTTGCGCTACTGCGCGAACTGCTTGCCGCCGCGAAACCGATCAAGATCGCACATAACGCAAAGTTTGACGCGAAATGGGTTCGGCATCATCTCGGCACGGATGTCGGCGGTATTTTCGACACGCTGCTCGCCAGTCAGTTGATCGCGGCGGGCGATCAGGACCGGCGTCACAATCTGGCAGAGGTCGCCAATTTCTTTCTCGGTATCGAGGTTGATAAAAGCGAACAGGTTTCCGATTGGAACGCGGCGGAACTCTCGCAATCGCAGGTTCAATACGCCGCCAAAGATGCGTTGATCATGGTCGCGCTTCGCGAAAAGATCGTCGAACGCCTCAAACAGGACGATCTGCTTCAGGTTGCGAAACTCGAATTCGACTGCGTCATGCCGATCGCCGCGATGGAACTGAACGGCTTTTATCTTGACGAAGCGCGGTGGCGCGAACAACTCGAAAAGGTCAAAAAAGAACAGGAAAAGGTTGCTGCCGAACTCCAACAGATGCTCTCGGCAGGCGTCGCGCAGGCATCGCTCTTCGGTGTCACGGAAATCAATCTCGACTCGCAGCAGCAGGTCACGGATGCGCTGATCAATCTGGGCGTGCCGGTTCCGAACACGACGCGCGGTTGGCAATTAGAGCCGCTCGCGCTCAAATATCCGGTCATCGCCAAGCTTTTGGAATATCGCGGCGTCGCCAAATCAATTTCGAGTTTTGGCGAAAACATCCTTGAATTCATCAAACCGCAAACAAAACGGATCCACGCCGATTTTCGGCAGATCGGCGCGCCGACCGGACGGTTTAGCTGCTCGAAACCGAACATCCAACAAATTCCGCACGACGAAGCCTACCGCCGATGCTTTCGTGCGCCCGAAGGCAGAAAATTATGTGTCGCGGATTATTCGCAGGTCGAATTGCGGATCCTGGCGGAGTTTTCAAACGACGAAAACTTTATCAATGCGTTCAAATCGGGCGCGGATTTTCACACGATCACCGCCGCGCAGGTTTTTGGCGTGAAACCCGAAGAAGTGTCGTCAGAACAGCGTTCGTTTGCGAAACGCCTTAATTTCGGTGTTGTGTACGGCATCGGCGCCTCGCGTTTTGCGCTGATGACGGGACTTTCGCAGACGAACGCCGAAGATACGATGCGGAAATATTTCGGCACCTATCGCGGGCTCGACGCGTGGCTGCGCGACGCGGCGCGCAAGGTTGTCAGCGAAAAAACGTCGCGAACGTGTTCGGGCAGACTCTTAAAATTTCGCTTTGACGATAACGACCGCGGCCAGATCGGGGCGGCACAGCGCAATGCCAAGAATTTTCCGATCCAGGGCAGTTCTGCAGACATCTTAAAACGCGCCTTGCATCTTTTGTATCAAGAAATGTTGGGAACGAACGCAAAGCTGGTAAATATCGTTCACGACGAAATCATCGTCGAATGCGACGCCTCGGAAGCCGAACAGATCGCCGACAAACTAAACAAAGTAATGTGCACCGCCGGAGAAGAATATATCCGCAAAGTCCCCGTCAAAGTTGACGTTCACATCGCCGACGAATGGACGAAATAAGTGGTAAAGTTTTGTTGGCAGTTGGCGGTTGGC
>JANLTD010000801.1:0-2861 GCA_031362765.1 Acidobacteriota bacterium
GCGCATTTTCCATCTCGACCAAAACCTGACTTGCGCCGAGAATATGTCCGGCGACTCTGAAACTTGCTTTGAAACCCTCGCAAATCTCCACCGTTTCGCCCGTGTTCGGAATGCCGACAAGCAATTTTAAGGTGTCGCGCGCGTCCGCTTCGTCATAGAGCGGCAGCGCGGGACTATATGAACTCAAATTATGTCGGTTGCGGTAATCGGCTTCTTCTTCCTGGAGCCGTCCGGAATCGAGCAGCAAAATCTTCATCAGATCAGCCGTTGCGCGTGACGTGAAAACCTTGCCCGCATAGCCGAGCTTGATCAGCCGCGGCAAAAATCCGGTGTGGTCAATATGGGCGTGCGTGATGATGACGGCGTCAATTTCATCGGCGCGAAAAGGCGGATCCTGCCAGTTTCGTTCGCGCAATTCCCGTTCGCCCTGAAAAAGTCCGCAATCAACCAAAACCTTTTTGCCGTTTGATTCGAGCAGGTATTTTGAACCCGTCACCGAACCGACGCCGCCGTAAAATGAAATTTTTGCCATAGCTTTAAAAGTGGAAAAGGGTAAAAGTGGAAAAGTGAAAAAGTTTGCTTGAATGTATCCAACAAGACTTTTTCACCTTTTCACTTTTTCACTTTACAACTTTGCGCCGTCTTTTATCAAAATCAAAAGGCTAAAAGTGAAAAAAGTTTCCTTCAACTGTATTCAACAAAACTTTTTCACCTTTTCACTTTTTCACTTTTTCACTTTAAAGCTTTGTACCGTCTTTTATCAAAACCAGATCGCTGTTAAAGATGGCGCGGACGATGAAAAGTTTTTTACTGTCGTTTGACCAAATGAAATTCGAGATATTGCCCGATGTGAAATCGGTCAGCGGTTTTTCTTTGCGGTCGCCGAGCGAGAGACTCCACAGATTATCAACTCCGAATCTGTTGAGATACGTCAGCGATTTGCTGTCGGGCGAAAATTTGTATTCGGGATTGATCTTCAATTCAAGTTCCTTGACGCGATTGTCAATCTTATCGCCGTCAAGCCCGAGGACTTTGACCTTTGGCTCGATGCCGCCCGGATTATTCGCGTCAAATTCAAATGTGTTATAAGCAATGAGTTTTCCGTCAGGCGAAAGGCGCGGAAAAGATTCCGACAACATATTTTCAGGAATAACCGGCAAAGACTCGCCGCCGGCAATCGAAACTTTCATCAGTTTCGTCTTTCCGCCGTCGCTTGTCTGCCGCATAAAGATCACGGTTCGACCGTCTTTTGAAATTTGCAGTTGTCCGTCAATCGCCGTTTGCCCATCGGTCAATTTCAAAGGGCTGCTGCCGTCGGCATTCATTCGCCAAATAGAATAGATTCCCGTGCGGTTTGAACTGAACACGATAAATTTGCCGTCCGGCGAAGGAATCGGACTTTGATTGATGGCGTTGTTTGAGGTCAGCTGTTTTTCGTTCGCGCCGTTTTCCTCGACAGAAAAAATATTTACTTCCTTGCCGGTAACTTTGACAAACAGGATCTTGCCGTCCGGCATCTGCGAAACACCGGCAAACCCGAGCAGATTTTTGTTTTCGACAAGCAATTGGCGCATCTCGCCCGTTTGTGGCGTCCGCGACCAAAGACTCGAGATCGCGTCAATGCGGGTCGCGACCAGCGAACTGCCGTCGGCCGAAATACTGACCGAACCGTAATCGCTCGTGTCGGTCGTGATCTGACGCGTTTCGCCTTTCGGATACGAAAGATACCAGACCTGCGAATTTTCGCCCGAATTTGCCTTACCGACCAGCACGATACCCGCGCCGTTTTTGATCCATTCAAAATTTCGGACGCCGAGCCACCCTTTTTCACCGACGAATTCAAGCTTTTTATCTTTCAATCCGATCGTCGCGATCTGCAGTTTTTGATTCGGTTCGCTTTTATTTTTGAAAACGCCGACCAACAGCTTATCGTTTTCGGGCGACCAACCAACGCCGATGAATTGGTCGTAATTAATTTCTTTGGTCTGCAAAAAAGATTCCGGATTGGAGCCGTCGCTGTCCGCAATGACGATCGTGTCGCCGCCTTCGTTCGGATTATGACGAATGAAAGCAAACCGCTTGTCATCCGGTGAAAATGCCGCTTTTGAATCAATATCAACGATGACCTTCTTACTCTCGCCGCCGAGCGTCGGAATCTGAAAAAGCGTGCCGACACCTTTTTCAAACTGCACGTAGTAAATAAAATTGCCGTCGGAAGAAAAGGTCGGTTGGAAAAAGTTCATCGCGACGGGCTGAATCAGCTGAATAACGCTGCCCGTCACAACCTGTCTGACAAACAGACTTTCCTTGCCTTCCTGACGCTTGATAAACGCGACAAATTTGCCGTCGGGCGATATTTCCGCTAAATTTGCGGTTCCGTTATCGGTAAGTCGCGACGCTTGAATTGATTGAAAGATCTGTGGATCGCTTCCGAAAAGTCCCGGCAAAAAGAACCAACCGCCAAATGCCAGAATGACGGCCGAAAAAATTATCGTCAAAGGCAAAAGCCATTGTCGTTTCGCTTTGCCCGAAAAGTTCTTTTCACCGGTTTTTGCAAATTGTTCACGTGTTTTATGTTCTGCTGAAACCGTCAGATGCAAAAGCGTCGGGCTTTCGTCAGTGTCGTGTTTTTTGACGTTGACGGTTCTGGCAAATTGGCTGAGCCGCGCCTCTGCCGAATTATGGTCAAACTCGGCGCGCAAATCCTTTAAATCGAGCGAAAAATCCTTGATGCTCTGATATCGTTCACCGGATTTTTTCTTGAGGGCTTTGCGGATGATTCGCTGCAATTCTTCGGGCGCGTCTTTGAGTGGCGGCGGTTCGATATGAATGACCGCCGCGAGCGAATCGCTGACCGTTTC
>JANLTD010000830.1:0-2704 GCA_031362765.1 Acidobacteriota bacterium
TCTCGGCGCAATCGCTCTCGGTTACTTTTTCTACGCGGGAAAAACGGCTACAATCGCGGACAGCAAAAAATCAATCGCCGTTCTGCCGCTGAAACCTATTAACACGGCAACTCGCGACGAGATTTATGAAATCGGGATTGCCGATTCTTTGATTGCCCGACTCAATTTAATGAAAGGATTTACCATCAGACCTTTGAGTGCGACCAGGCAATACGCGGACATCGGGCAAGACGCGATTGCGGCGGGACGCGAACAACAAGTTGATTATGTTCTCGCCTCGAATTACCAATTGGCGAACGGGAAAATTAAAATTACTGCCCAGCTTTTTAATGTCGCGACCGGACAGATTGAAACTTACAAGATCGAAAAAGATGCGTTAAATATTTTTGCCATGCAGGACGCGATTGCGGGCGAAGTCGGAAACGTTTTGCAGACGCGGTTTGCAACCACGTCGAGCAGTCCGAAGGCTATGCGCGGGACGACCAATGAAGAAGCCTATCGGCTTTATCTGCAAGGCATGATTCTTTACGATCAGCGTGGGAAAGCAGTAAAAAAAGCACTTGAAAATTTTGAGCAAGCGGTCACGCTAGACCCGAATTACGCGCTTGCCTGGGCAGGCATAGCTCACAGCGCAGAATATCAAAAATCGATCGAAGCAGCCAATAAAGCGTTGGCTCTGGACCCTAATCTTTCTGAGGGGTATAGCGCGTTGTGCTGGAAAAAATTCTCCTATGAATATGATTTTGCCGGAGCGGAGCGCGATTGCAAGCGTGCCCTCGAACTGGATCCTAACTCGCCGGTGGCGCATCATGCCTATTCGAGTTATCTTGCGAGTCGCGGGCGGTTTGACGAGGCTATTGCCGAGATCAAGACGGCAATAGACCGTGATCCGACATCGTTTTTTAATCAGCGAATTTACGCGAATGTCTTGTATTTTGCCCGACGCTATGACGAAGCCCTCGCACAATACAAACGAATGATCGAAGTGAATGAGGAAAACCCCGGCTCTTACAATTGGCTCATTAGAACATTGGAAGCGCAGGGAAACGAATCTGAAGCATTTGAGTGGTTTCTCAAATCTCTAACGCTTCAGAAAGAAGATAATGAGACCATTCAACGGTTTAAGACGGCATATCAGAGATCAGGTTGGCGGGGAGTTTTACTTGAGAAAGAACGTGAGGTTGAGGGTGAGGATGAGGGGGGCGTCCGCCGCGCGGGCTTGTATGCCAGACTAGGTAACAAAGATAAAGCATTCGAATATCTGGAAAGAGGTTATCAACAACATGGGTTTTGGATCGCATTTCTTCAGGTAGAGCCGCAGCTTGATCCACTGCGCGACGACCCGCGCTTCGATGAATTGGTCAGGCGCGTCGGGTTGAAGTAATGCGACCTGTTCAGCAAAATGTAGTAAAATGTTGTCGGAGGTATTTTGGAAATGTCAGTCGAAATGCTTGATTCAATCAAAAAACAAACGGCGATTTTAACCAAACAGGAAAAATTTGTTTTGGCAAATTATCTTTTGGAACGAATGGGAAATTCGGTTGAAAACGGAAATGCAAACAATGAAGTTCGCCAAAAAAGAATGGCTTGGCTCAAGGCGAATCGTGAGAAATACGGCGGTCAATACGTTGTTTTGGACGGCGATAGACTGCTCGGCACGGCGAAAACTTTTCCCGAAGGTAAAAAAATTGCCGACCGCGCAGGCGTTCCCGATGCTTTTGTTAATTATCTTTCAAAACCTGAGGAAGAAGGTTATATTGGAGGATGGTAGTGCCGTATCAACTCAACTTCTCACAGTTTGCCGAATACGATTCCGGAGAACCCGGCGTTAACGTCAAAGCCTCGCTCAAACTCGACCAAGAACCGATTAATTTTTCGGCGAAAATTAATACCGGCTCGACCAACTGCATTTTTATGAGAGAACTCGGCGAACAACTTGGCTTAAAAAATCGAAGACGGTTTGCCGAAATGGATTGGCACGGCAACGAGCCGATTTTTGACATATGAACACGAGGTTACGCTTTCGGTTTTAGGTTTCGATTTCGACATTTTGGCGTGTTTTGCCAAAGATGAATGGTTTCAGAAAAATATTTTGGGCAGATACGGCTTTCTGATGCAGGTCAAAATCGGCTTGGTGGATTACGAAGGAAAACTTTATCTTTCGCATTATCTTGATGAATAAACATTCGCTTAAATTTGGAGCATTTGCCTCGTTTGCGCGAGGAGATAAATTGTTTTTTTTAGTTTTAATCTTGGGGTTGGTTATGATTTTTGCAGTTGCTGTCAACGTTCAATCGCAAGCTCTGCGCGGGCAAATCGAAGGCGGTTCACTCAACAGCGATGTTGTTATCATCAATAATACGGAATGAATTCTTATATTGGCGGAGACAAAGAATTTTATGAGTTTGGGCAGTTTCGCCTGAATGTCGCCGAACGTCTTTTGGAGCGTTCCGGCGGCGAGCGTGTTCAACTTTCCGAAAAGACTTTTGAAACGCTCTGCGTTTTGGTGCGCAACGCCGGACATCTCATTCGCAAGGATGAGCTGATGAATCAGGTCTGGGCCGATTCGTTTGTTGAAGAAAACAATCTCGACAAATGTATCTATGCGATTAGAAAAGCGTTGGGCGAAAAACCGGGTGCGCAGAAATTTATCGAAACGGTCAGAAAACACGGTTACCGCTTTGTTGTCGAAGTGCGACGCGTT
>JANLTD010000867.1:0-3332 GCA_031362765.1 Acidobacteriota bacterium
ATCGTTCCCAAAAGCGAGGCAAAAGTTCGTTTTCACGCGGCGCAAGGCGTTGCCCTGCACCTTGCAATTATCATTATCAGCGCCATTTTGCACAGTATCGGCGAATTTACCGGTGCCGAGTTTGGAAACAGCATTTTCTGGCTGGTGACGACAATAATGCTGGTTATTTTTGCCATCAAATCGTTCCAGGGCAAGCCGATCCACATCGAAGCGGTCGATGATCTGACCAATTGGCTTGAAGACAAGATCAAACCGAGCGAATAAATTTGCAAAACAGGAGCGTCAATTATGTATTGTTCAACCTGCGGAAGTTTGATGACCGCCGAGCTTAATTATTGCAAAAACTGCGGTTCAAAACTCGTCACAGCAAAAGATAACGATTCGTCAAAATCTATGTTGGACAATGTTCTGACGACTCTTTTTTTGGTTGTGATGTTCGGTCTCGGAATTCTTGTCGGGTTGGTGGCGGTGCTTTTGGGTAACGGTGTCAACCACGAAACCGTGACGATCATTGCAGTATTTTACCTGGTCGCCGTGTTCGGTGTATGTTATATGCTTCTCAGCCAGGTTCCGAAATTGATTGACGCAAAGCTAAAACCGCGCAGCGAAACTCCCGAAAGTTATCAACCGCCGCAACTTGCCGCTAAAAGCACCGCGCAGCTCGAAGAATACCGCGAACCCGTCATGAGCGTCACCGATCACACGACGCGAACGCTCGATAAAGTCGAGTCTAAACTTCAATCAATCAAGTAATTCGCGGCCTTTGGTTTCAACCACAAACGGCAAAGTTAGGAGTCCGACGATCGGAACAAACCCGACCCAAAAGAGAACGTCCATCGCGCTTTCGAGTGCGTTTGCGCCGCGCGCCGCGATGCTTCCGACGATAAAAGGCCCGGCCGCCGCAACCAATCTACCGACATTGTAAGTAAATCCCGCGCCCGTTGCTCTGAGCCTTGTCGGGAAAAGTTCGGGCAAATAATATGTAAAACTTCCGAATACGCCGAAGACCGTTAAGCCGATCGGAAAATACATATAAAGCCGTGTATGCGGTTCGAGATCGAGTCCAAAAGCCGCCATGATCGAAACTGCCGCGAGCAGAAAATAGATAAAAAACATCTTTTTGCGCCCCAGAAATTTGGCGGCCGGAATCGTCAAAAGCGTGCCGATCAAACCGCCGAGATTAAAACTGTTGGTCGCGGTTTTGACCCATTGCTGGCCGATCGCTTCGGTCGCGACAGCGTCTAAACCATTCAGCAAAGCCTCTCTTGCCGCCAACCCTTTGGCGACGATCGGAATAAAAGCATTGCAGCTCCACCACATGATCAGCGCGGTGATCGCCATACAAAAACCGCTGATCGTCAAACGCAGATATTGCGAACTGAAAAGCTCCGACAACTTCGCGGTTTGTTCGCCCGCGACACGTTTCCATCGTTCGGGTTCTTTGACAAAAAGCCGGACCAGAAACGCGACTCCCGCCGGAATCAGACCGCATAAAAAAACGTAGCGCCACGAGACGGCCGGGTCGTTGAAATAAACGCCGGTGATCTGAAATGTCAAAAATGTCGCTAAAAACAAACCCATCGGTGCCGAGGTATAGAGCAATGCACCGGCTTCGACGCGCCGGTGTTCGGGAACAACCTCGGCAACCATCGCCGCGCCGGCCGCCCATTCGCCGCCGATTCCCAACGATGCAACGATCCGGCACGCCATCAACACCCAAATATTCGGCGCAAACGCACAGGCCGCCGTTCCGATCGAATAGAGCAGCATTGTCAAGAGAAGCGTTCGTGTGCGCCCAATCTTGTCGGCGACTTTACCGAAAAGAACGCCGCCGACTGCCCATCCGATGAGCAGCACTGAGGTTAAAATTCCCGTCCATTGCAGTGTCGCCGCCTTTGCTTCGGGCGAACCGATGGTCAGGCCAAGTAGCGTCGGCACGCAATTTGGCGCAACGTAATTGAACAAAAGACTGTCAAAAACATCAAAACCCCAACCGAGCCACGCAGCAAAAATGACCGTCCATTGATAGCCGTTCATATCGAGAAAAGTGCGCTTTTGTTTTGCAACCGGATCCATAAATTTTATTTTGGCAAAGACTCAGTAGATCCAAATTTCAGATGTCGGATTTCGGATTTCGGATTTTTTATGAAGCGAAAAACTGAATTTCTTTTGAAAACTTGAGCTTCGGATCATTTGTTAATCCGCGCATCCGCGCATGCCAAATTCGAAATTTGGATCTACTGAGACTTGAAGCAAAACAAATTTACGACAGTTTCGGGTCAAAAAACAAGTGATGCGGACGTTGGTCTTTGCGTCTTTGCTTCTCAAACGGACTCTTCGGGCATCTTTTGTTTGAAGCGAAACTGTGCGAAAATTCTTTTGATGGAAAGAGAAAATCTCAGCCGGTTTGCGTGGCTTTCAATTGCGGCTGCCGTCATCACGATCACGCTCAAAACGGTCGCCTATTATTTCACGGGTTCAGTCGGACTGCTTTCGGATGCGCTCGAATCTTTGATAAACCTCGCGGCGGCGATCATCGCGCTCTGGATGCTCAAAATCTCGGCTCAACCTGCTGATGAAGAACACGCTTTCGGACACGACAAGGCAGAATATTTTTCGAGCGGAATCGAAGGCACGCTGATCTTTATCGCCGCCCTTGGCATCGCTTACACGGCCGTGCAGCGTCTGCTTGCGCCGCAGCCGCTCGAACAACTCGGCATCGGTTTGCTCGTTTCGGGCGTCGCGACGGCAGTTAATTTGTTTGTTGCGCTCGTCTTGGTCAAAGCGGGCAAGAAACATCATTCGCTTATCCTGGAAGCCGATGGACACCATTTGATGACCGATGTCTGGACATCGGTCGGCGTGGTGATCGGGGTTGCTTTGGTTAATCTGACAGGTTGGCTGCCGCTTGATCCGATCGTCGCAATTCTGGTTGCAATGAACATCACCTGGACAGGCTACAACCTGATCAAACGCTCGGTTTTAGGCTTGATGGATACAGCGGTCGCGCCCGAAATTCAAAGTATTGCCGAGCGGATTTTACAGGATCATACCGCAAAAGACGGCATCATTTTTCAAAACCTGCGCTCGCGCCAATCGGGAATGAAAAAGTTTTTCTACGTTGATATTTTGTTTCCGAACGATTGGACGATTTACAAAGTTCACGAAATTGCCGACAATATCGAGCTTGAAATCGCCGACAAAATTCCGAATTCAACTGTTTTTACGCATCTCGAACCGCTACAGCAATAATAAACTTAACTGCGGCTGAAGACGTTTTTTGAGAAGTCGAAATTGCGGGAAGAGTTAAGAAATGGGACGCGGACGAACGC
>JANLTD010000967.1:0-5267 GCA_031362765.1 Acidobacteriota bacterium
GAGTTTTTTGACATTCAGCCGAAAAAGCGCGGCGAAAAAGTTAATTTGTTGATCTTCGGCGGTTCGCAAGGCGCGCGGGCGATCAACAACGCGATGGGCGACGCGCTTGGTCTGTTGCCGAAAGACAAGTTGCAGATCACGCATCAGACCGGCGAGTCTGATTTTGAAAAGCTGAAAGAAATATATTCGCAAACGGAATTTAAGGACGCGGACGTTCGGACATTTATTTCAAATATGGTTGATGAATTTGCGAAGGCTGATTTGGTGATTTGCCGAGCCGGAGCAACGACTTGCGCGGAACTTTCGGCGGCCGGCAAAGCCGCGATCATGATTCCGCTGCCGACCGCCGCCGATGACCATCAGCGCAAAAACGCCGAAGCATTGCTCGCGGTCGGTGCGGCAAAAATGATCTTGCAAAGAGATCTAAATGGCGAATCTTTGGCGAACGAAATTTTAGATTTGATAAATCAGGAAGAAAAAATTTTCGCGATGGAATCCGCGACAAAGAAATTGGCGCGCCAAGACGCGGCGGAAGTGACCGTAAATATTATTGAAGAGTTAGGAAGAAAAAATTAACGCAAAGGCGCCAAGATGCGAAGGCGCAAAGTTTTTTTGAAAAGATTGGAAGAAAAGAAGCAAAATGATTTTACTTTGCGTCTTTGCGTTAAAAAAATTAAAAAATGTTCAGATACGTAAAAAACATCCATTTTATCGGCATCGGCGGGATCGGAATGAGCGGTATTGCCGAAGTATTGTGCAATCTCGGCTTTATTGTTTCGGGATCTGACTTGAAGAAATCGAAAAACACCGACCGGCTTGAAACGCTTTTCAACGTCAGGATCTACGAAGGCCATGCAGCGGAGAATATTGGTGAGGCGGAGGTTGTCGTTTATTCGTCAGCCGTCAAAGAAGACAATCCGGAAGTCGTCCGGGCGAAGGAAAAAGCGATTCCCGTTATTCCGCGCGCCGAAATGCTTGCCGAATTGATGACCTTGAAACCGTATCGAATTGCGATTGCCGGCACGCACGGAAAAACTTCGACAACTTCGATGGTCGCGACGGTTCTCGGACACGCCGGGGTCGATCCGACAACGATCGTCGGCGGTGTCGTTGACACGCTCGGCTCGAATGCACGGCTTGGCAAAAGCGATTGGTTCGTGACCGAAGCCGACGAATCCGACCGATCTTTTTTGATGCTCTACCCGACAATTGCCGTCGTTACGAACATTGATAAGGAACATATGGAATCCTATAAAGGAATGGAAGATGTCGTCCAATGTTTTACGGATTTTGTCAATAAAGTCCCGTTTTACGGCGCGTGTGTTTTGTGTCTCGACGACCCGAATGTACAACTTATCATTCCACGCATCAAACGCCGCCGGGTGACCTACGGAATGACCGCCCAGGCTGACGTTTCGGCCCAGGAAATTCGCTATAACGATGCGTTCGGTACGACGTTTAAGGTTATGAAAGGCGCGGAATTGTTGGGCGAAATAAGTATGCCTGTGCCGGGAAAACATAATGTGTACAATGCTTTGGCGGCAACGGCGGTGGCATTGGAATTGGAAGTTCCGTTTTCCAAAATTGCCGAAGCGTTCGCCGGCTTCAAAAATGCGAACCGCCGGTTTCAGTTCAAAGGCGAAGCCCGCGGAATTTCGATAGTTGACGATTACGGGCATCATCCGACGGAAATTTCGGCGACGCTTTCGGCCGCCAAAAACAGTTCGGGCGGACGGCGCACAGTAGTTGTGTTCCAACCGCACCGCTATTCGCGGACAAGGGAATTAATGAACGAATTCGCGCTTTGCTTTAACAACGCCGATGTGCTCTTCGTGACTGATATTTACGCTGCGAGCGAGCAACCGATCGAAGGGATCACGGCGGAGATTCTGACCGATAATATCAAGCAGTACGGTCATAAAAACGCAAACTATATTGGCGATGTCGAAAGCGCGGCGGATAAGATCATTCCGTATTTGCAGGAAGGCGATCTGGTCATCACACTCGGTGCGGGAAGCATTACGCGGCTTTCCGATGAAATTTTGGAGAAACTGAAACAGTAGGCAGTCGGCCGCGGCAGTCGGCAGTAAAAAACTAACTGCTTACCGCCAACTGCTACTGCCAACTTTAAGAAATATGGCAACACGAACACGTAAAACAACTTTGAAGAATAAAACTGCGGCGACGCCGCCGAAACGCCGTCGTGCGACGCGGCCGGCAACGCGGCGAATTGGTAAATCGAGCGGAAATTTCGCAAATTTTTTCGCACCGCTATTTCTGATCACTTGTATTTTGTTCTGTCTCGGATTTTTGGGTTTTATGGGCTATCGAACGGTCACGGCTTCCGAATTTTTTCATGTCAAAAAGATTGATGTGCGCGGCTCGGTGCACGGTTCAAAAAGCGACATTGAAAAAATCGTCTCGAGCCAGACCCAAAAACTGGGTGTTTGGAACGCGGATTTGAAGGATATTAAAGATAAGGTCGAACGGCTTGATTTTGTGAAATCGGTTGCGGTTTCAAGGGTTTTGCCCGATGGCGTCCGCGTCAATGTCGTTGAACGGGTGCCGAAAGCCATTGTGCGAATAGGCGGTGCTGATTTTTGGACAGATGATGAAGGAGTGGTTTTAGCCCTCGTCGATAAAAATGAACCGCGTCCGCCGTTTGCGATGCGCGGTTGGGACGAATCAAAAACCGAAAAGGCAGTTAAAGAAAACCAATTGCGTGTGAAAATGTATCAGAAAATGCTCGATGATTGGAAAGCGTTCGACCTTGCAAAGCGCGTCAAAGAGGTTAATTTAGCGAATCTGGAAGAACCGCGGGCGATTCTCGAAGATTCGGGAATGAATGTTTTCATTGATTTGGGAAAAGAAGATTTCGGCAAGCATTTACAAGATGGAATCAAAGGTATTGCCAATAAAGGCGTGACCTTCGAAGGGATTGATTTGGTCGGGCAAAATATGATTCTCGTGCCGCGCTCAAATAACTGAAGCATAGAGAATAAGTAGTTTAATTTGATGATAAATCGTGAAATACATGCAGTTGGATTAGACATCGGCACAAGCAAAGTTCGGTGCGTTGTCGGTGAACCTTCGGAGAACGGTTTGATGAATATCGTGGGCATGGGGCAGGCCGAATCGCGCGGTTTACGGCGCGGCATTGTAACGACGACCGATGCGGTTGCCGATTCGATCAAACGTGCCATCGAAGAAGCCGAGCGGGTCAGCGGTCTGGAAATCCAAATGGCGACCGTCAATCTTTCGGGCGAGCATCTGCAAGGCGAAAACAAAGGCGGCGTGGTCGCCGTCGCCGGAGCCGGACGCGAAATTACGGAAGAAGATATGGCGCGCGCCGTCGAATCAGCAAGCGCCATGTCGCTTCCGGCCGGATGGGAGATCATTGACCGTCTGCCGCAGGAGTTTATCATCGACGGACAAGACGGAATCACCGAGCCGGTCGGAATGCGCGGTTCGCGTCTGGAAAGCCGCGTGCACATTGTTATCAGCCCGAGCGCGGGCAAACAAAACATCGTTAAGGCCATCAATCGCGTCGGTCTTGAAGTTGAGAATATGATCCTCGAACCGCTCGCGGCGGCCGAGAGTACGCTGACCGATGACGATCGGGAATACGGCTGCGCCCTCATAAATATGGGCGCGGAATTGACTTCTCTGATGATTTTCGGGCGCGGCGCGGTTCAGCATACAAAGGTTTTTCCGTTTGGCGGAATGCACTTTACGAAGGACATTGCGGTCGGTTTGCGCGTTTCGATTCCCGAAGCGAATAAAATCAAACATAGTTTCGGCTGCGTCGCCGGATTTTTGATCGGCGAAGAAGAAAGACAGGAAATTATTGAAATAACGCCGGTCGGTCGCAATGAAACCCGCGGTTTATCGAAAGAGATTCTGTGCGACATAATGCAGCCGCGCGCGATCGAACTTTTGCAGCATCTCGCGCATGAGGTCAATCAAACCGGTGCCCAGATTTCAAGCGGCGTCGTCTTAACCGGCGGCGGATCGCAAATTCGCGGGATGGTCGAGATCGCCGAACAGGTTTTTGACGCGCCAACGCGGCTTGGTTTTGTCAATACCGAATATTTCGGTGGCCTGGCGGCCGAAGTGAAAACGCCCGAATGGGCAACTGCGTGCGGACTGGCACTGGCGTCGATGCGGCAGCAGATCAGGGAACATTCGACTGGCGGCAAGTCGCCGACCCGCAAAGTCGCCGAGTGGTTTGAAAATTTTCGTGAGAAATTCAGGTAAATTTAACTTCTGGACTGGATTTCTTACCGCAAATCGTTGTATGCTTTGACGCCGTAGGCACAATATCTTGTTGAAGGACGAAAAAGTGAACGCCCCAGAAGTTACACCACGTTTTTGCGTTTAAATACACTTAGCTAATAAGGAAAACAACTATAATGACGGACAGTCTTCAAATGAAAAATAACGGCATTAAAATTTATATCGACGAACCGCCGGTCACCGGGGCAAAAATCAAAGTCATTGGTGTTGGCGGCGGCGGGAGTAACGCGGTCAACCGGATGATTGAGGCCGGAATCAAAGGCGTTGAATTTATTGTGATAAATACCGACGTGCAGGCTCTCAACGATTCGAAAGCGCCAATGAAAATACAGCTTGGGAGCCGTCTCACACGCGGACTCGGAGCCGGCTCAAATCCCGTGGTTGGGCGCGACGCGGCGCTCGAGGACCACGAAAAGATCATGGACGTGCTCGAAGGCGCGGATATGGTTTTTGTGACAACAGGACTTGGCGGCGGTACCGGAACCGGCGCGGCTCCGGTCGTCGCTTCTTTGGCGATCGAACTCGGGGCGTTGACCGTTGCGATCGTGACCAAACCGTTCAACGTTGAAGGAAAAAAACGAATGGCACAAGCCGAAAAAGGTTTGGCCGAATTGCGCGGCTGTGTTGATACCATTATCACGATCCCAAACTCAAAACTCAAAGATTCCGAGGAAAAGATCTCGATTATGGACGCTTTTCAGCGCGCCGACAATGTCTTATTGGAAGCCGTCCAGGGCATCAGCGATTTGATCACGACGACGGGCCTGATAAATCTTGATTTCGCCGACGTGCGGGCTGTGATGAAGGGCCGAGGGGTCGCATTGATGGGGATCGGAGTTGCAAAAGGCGAAGGCGCAGCCGTAAAAGCGATGAAATCGGCAATTGACTCAAAACTGCTGGAAGAAAATTCCATCAAAGGTGCGCGCGGTGCCTTGATCAATATTACAAGTTCAAAAAACACGGCACTTAAC
>JANLTD010000091.1:0-1703 GCA_031362765.1 Acidobacteriota bacterium
GATCGTGCCGGCGCGTTTCATCAATTGAACGATCTGTCCGGGTAATGCACCGATATATGTCCGGCGATGACCGCGAATTTCGGCTTCGTCGTGAACGCCGCCGAGAGCCAGACGAACAAATTTTCGCCCCGTCGCTTTGGCGATTGATTTGCCCAAACTGGTTTTGCCGACGCCGGGCGCGCCGACAAAACAAAGGATTGTTCCCTTCGGATTTTTGACGAGCTGGCGAACGGCGAGATATTCCAAAATACGTTCTTTGATCTTATCCAGACCATAATGGTCTTCGTTTAAGACCTTTTCGGCTTCGGCCAGATCGTGGATCTCTTCGCTTCGTTTGTTCCACGGCACGTGGATCAGCCAATCGAGATAGGTGCGCGAGACCGTCGATTCGGCGGACATCGGCGGCATTGCTTCGAGCCGCGCAAATTCCTGCATCGCTTTATCGCGCGCTTCGTCGGTCATTCCGGCCTCTTCGATCTTTTTCTTTAATTCTTCGAGTTCTGCTTTATCGTCCTTGCGTCCGAGCTCTTTGTGAATTGACTTGATCTGCTCGTTCAAATAATATTCGCGCTGATGTTTGTCCATCTGCTTTTTCGTGCGGGCGTGGATGTTACGGTCGAGCTGTTTCTTTTCGATCTCGTGTTCAAGGATCTCGATCAGTTTCTGCAGACGTTCCTGCACCGAAAATGTTTCAAGCAGTTTTTGTTTTTCTTCAACCGCGATCCGCAGATGCGAACTCATCGCGTCTGCGATCTGGGCGGCGGAAATTCCTCTTAAACTTGCGTGCAGCGCGTCCGAATAAGCATCGGGCGAGACGCGAAGAAATTGTTCGACCAGATTATGGATTGTTTGCAGCAATCCGTCGGTCCGATAGCCGGATTCGTCAACCGACTGGATCTTGCGGACGTGCGCATAAAACATTCCGTCTTCGTCTTGCTCGACCCGCACGGCAACGCCGCGTTCGCGGCCTTCGACGACAACCTTGATTTGTCCGTTTTCCTGTTTTTGCGCCTGCAAAATTCTGCCCAGAGTTCCGACCGTATAAATTTGGCTCGGATCTGGTTCGTCAATCGTCGCATCGTGCTGCGTTGCGAGAAAGATGTTGCGTTCGCCGATCATTGATTGTTCGAGCGCCCGCACACTACTCGGGCGGCCGATCTTAAAAGCAACTTTCGTATAGGGGAAAATTACGACATCACGAATCGGCACCATCGGAAAACGCGCAATGTCCTTGGGCATCTGGTCTGAAAATTCTTGCATAAAAATATTGTAACTCGTTCGGGAAAATTAATCAGTCAATTTGGATAAAGTTTTATTCGCTTCGAGATTCTAATTTTAAAACATTTTTCCGCCCCGTGGCTAGTTCTTTTGTGCTTTTGTCAGGTGATAGATCAAACTTTCTTACAAAAGTCGAAAAAATTAAGACTTTTTCCGCCCGTTATTTCAACTGCGAAATAGTTCGCATAAATTTCGCTGAATCGAGAAATAGTTCACGGTAAATCAGCGCTTTGAACAGCTATTCAACCATTTTACAGGGCTTTATTAATGGAACAGATGTTGCGCTCTGACAAGTTGAAGTTCTCGAAATTATGAGGCTTTTAGGATTGTTTTTCGCATTTATAGATTTTTACAAGTATTTATGGCGATTAAATAGGGCGAAACAATTTTATTTTCTTTCGCCGCAAAAAATCGGATGACACGAG
>JANLTD010001032.1:0-3942 GCA_031362765.1 Acidobacteriota bacterium
GAGATTTAAAGCTAAAGTTCAATGATCCAGCGGCAAAATGCCTGAACAGCGTTCAATTTCGAGCGGCATTTCCAGATGTCTGAAGATCTCTTTTGCTTCATCGCGCAGCTTCCGTGCTTTTGCGGTATTTCCGTGCTTGTATTCGTAAAGGGCAAAATCGCGCAGTGTGCGGGCCTTTTCAGCCTGCATCTTTATGTCGGAAAATATTTGAAGTGCCGTATCGAAACACTCGGCGAAGGATTGCGATTTTTGGTTGATCGTTAAAGTTTCTGAGAAGTTGGCGGCAATCAAGCCCAAAACGCGCCATGCGCCGGCGATATTTTCCTGGCTTTCGGCAATTTGCGAAAGTTCGAGTGATCTTAATGCCGCGTCTAACGCGTCTGCTTTTTTGTTTTGCCCGTTGAAGGCTTCCGCCAGGAAACGCAAAGTTTCGGGCAGAATAAAATGTTCCGAATCTCCGATCATCGTGACCACATTTCGAAGGATATTTTCCGCTTTTTGAAATTCGCGCGTAATGAGCAACGCGCCGCCCATATTACTGAGAAGCATTATCTCAATGCCTATGTTGCCTATTTCGCGCGCGATAGTTAATGCTTCGTTAAAATACGAGATAGCCTTTTCACTATCGCCTTGCAAACGCATTATCTCGGCTAAAGTATTTATCGCCTGGGCCTGACCTTTTTTATTTCCGGTTTTTGTTGCAAGCATAATTTCCTGTTCGGAGTTTAATGCGGCTTCTTCAAAACGACCCAGAAACATATCTGCGGCCGCAAGCAAGTGAACACACCTGGCTTTTTCCAGATCACTTCGTTCACCAAACTCTTCGGCAATTTGCAGCGCTTCTTTGCCGATCAAAAGGGCCTCATCATAATCGCCGAGCGACATTTTCGAACGGCCTTGCCGATACAAAGCCAACGCCAATGCTAATCTCGCGTCTTCCGAATCGCCGGCTTCGCGTGCGGTTTGTACCCATTCAACGGCACTTTCCAAAGACGCGCGATTTTCGCCTTTTTCGAGCTGAAACGCGCTAATCCCATATAACGCCTCGGTTTGCGCTAATTTATCTTCCAGAGTTTTGGCAATTTCCAGCATATCTTTGTATGCCCGGATGCCTTCGGTAAATTTAGCCTTCATCCAAAAAGCCATCCCCAAACCTTTGTGCCACTCCATTGTTTGATCGGGCGAAATTTCCGATTGATTTTTTTCGATAAGCTTCAAGGATTTTTGAAAATAAAGAACCGCCGATTCAGCGGCGTGGGTCTTATTTGATTGATATCCGGCACGACCAAACCATCGCGCCGTCTGTACAGTATTTTGGGCATTTTCAAAATGCTCAGCAATCGTTGCGGCATTATCGTCGGCACGCTCGCCGCCGGCCTTAATCAGCCACTCAGCCGTTTTTTCGTGCCACACCCGACGTTCGCCCAACAAAACCGTTTCATATGTCGCATCCCGCAGCAGAGCGTGTTTGAAAAGATATTCGGCTGCGCCGGAAAAAGCCGAGGATTCGTGACGATAAAGCAATTCTTTACGACGCAGAGACTCCAAAACGGTCGGAACATCAATTTCGGCCCCAAAGGTTTCAACCGCCTTATCCCAAAATTCGCGCCCGATAACCGATGCCTGCTGTAAGATGAGTTTTTCCCAGACCGTCAAATTGTCGAGTCGCGCCTGCAAAACGCCGTTCAGTGTGGCAGGAACTTCGGTTTCACCAAGACGGCTTTCATCTAAAGTCCATTGATCTGAATTTGTATTGATCGCCCGCCGGTCAATCAGCATCTTTATTAATTCTTCGACATAAAAAGGATTGCCCTCGGCGTTTGAAACGATCATATCGCGCAAGTATTGCGGCACGCCCGCGGGCACTTTTTGCAAAATGTCTTCGACCAGCGAACGGCTTTCGCGCTTTGTTAAGGCCGCGAGATCAAGCCTGATCCGATGCATTTGACCTTCGCCCCAATGCGGACGATATTCGAACAAAACGGGACGTGCAAATTCCAGGACCAGGATCGGGGAAGCAACGCAGTTTCGCCCAAGATGATCGAAAAAGTCGAGCGACCTATTGTCCGCCCAATGCAAATCATCAAGATAGATCAACGTCGGCATTTCTGCGGAAACACTAGAAAACAACTGTGCGGCATAGTGCAAAGCACGAGTCTCTATCTGCGCCAGATCGTCCACGATTCCTTTAATATGCGGCGAATCTGAAAAATCAAAACCGATCAGATGTCCGATCAAATGGATCTTTACTTGGGCGTCCGAAGATGTGAATCCCGAATTTTCGGTAAGTTTCAGAAATCCGCTAACCAATTTTTCCCGCGCAATATGCGGCGAATCATCGTCGAGAATTTCAAAGCGTGCCGAAAACAGATCGCGCACCAGCGAATACGGCAAACCACGCATCGTTTCCGTTGAGCGGGCATTGAAAACGCGCACTTTTTCAGCCATTAGGTCAACGCGGTTACGAAATTCGTAAAGCAGACGGGACTTTCCCAAACCTGCCTCACCAATGATCGAAATTACCTGCATTTCTCCGTCTTCAAAGACGGTTTGCAACGCATCGAGAAGTTTTTCCAGTTCATACTTACGCCCGACAAGCCGTGTTTCGATGCCTTCGACACCTCGCCTGCCCAACCTAAATGCACGCGGTTTGACACTTTTGACCGAATAAGTCGTGGAGGTTTGAGTCTTGTTTTTTAGATCCGGCGATTCAAATTCCGAGACATCAAAGACGCCGCGAACGTGCCGGTAGGTTTCGTGCGAGATGAGAATTTTGCCGACCGATGCTTTTCTCTGCAAGCGTTTTGCGGCGTTGACGGCTGCGCCCGATGACGAAAAATCTCCTGTGTCGCTTGATTTCCCAACCAGGATCGTGCCAGTGCTAAGCCCGATTCTTAAACATTGATGAATCTTTTGATTTGTTTGAAAATCGGCATTGCGAATAAATTCACCTGCCGTTTTTTGCAGATTCAGCGCTGTCCGAATCGCATTTTCCGGGTCTTCTTCGCTGACTTTATCGGCTCCCCAGAGCGCAACAAACGTGTCATTCAATCGTTTTTCAAGCTTGCCATTGCCGGTTTCGATGACCTCATTCAACCGTTTGAATAAATCGTTTATTATTTGATTCGATTCTTCGGGCTCAAAATCCTCCAAAACGTCGCTCAAAGCTGAAAGATCCGCATACAAGATCGTTGTTTGCCGCCGCTGTTCGGAAAACGAACTTGTGATCGTCTTAGTAACATTCAGCGATTTAGCTAATCCCGTCTTTTCTTCGAATAAAGTCGTGTCGTCGGTTGTTAAGACCGCGTTTTTAAGCAAATCAGCGACTTCATTAACTGACTGAAATCTTTCGGCGGGCGATTTTTTCAAACATCGAGTGATTATTTGTTGCAAGTCGGTCGAAACGTTGAGCGGTGCGGGTTCGGAATGAATTATTTTGTAAAGAGCGTCAACACTCGAATTTCCTTCGAAAGGTTTTTGTCCCTCAATTGTTTCATACAAAATACAACCGAATGAAAAGATATCAGATCGTTGGTCAATTTCCGGTTTGCCCTGGGCTTGTTCAGGCGACATATAACCGAGCGTTCCCATTATCATTCCCTTGATTGATTGATGCTGTTTCGCCTGTGACAAAATGCTTTCGCCTTCGACGAGTTTGGCAAGACCGAAATCGAGAATTTTTGCATAGCCGTCGCTCGTTATCATTATGTTTTCGGGTTTCAGATCGCGGTGAACAATGCCGGCAAAATGCGCCTTTGATAAGCCATCGGCAACTTGCGAGAGATATTTCAAGAGAGTTTTGAGGTTGGTTTCTCTTCGATAGATCAAATCGTGAAAAGTCTCGCCGTCAACAAATTCCATTGCAATATAATGAAGTTTTTCAAATTCACCAATGTCGTAGATCGTTAAAATATGCGGATGATTCAAGGCTGAAGCGGCGCG
>JANLTD010001094.1:0-4728 GCA_031362765.1 Acidobacteriota bacterium
CGCCGTTTTGTTCGCGAGGCCAAATTTGTTTCTGCTCTCAACCATCCGAACATCGTCACGATCCACGAGATCGGACAGTCGGACGGGCAGCAGTTTATCGCCGCCGAATATATCGAAGGCGAAACCCTGCGCGAACATTTGAAACGCGAAAAGCTTTCGCTGCCGTCAGCGCTCGAAATTTCGATTCAGATCGCGTCGGCGCTCGAAGCGGCACACGGCGCGGGTATCATCCACCGCGACATCAAACCCGACAACATCATGATTCGCCCCGACGGGCTCGTTAAGGTTCTGGACTTCGGCGTCGCCAAGTTGTCAGAACCCCGAACGATAGTGAGCGGGCTAAATATTGACGCAAAAGCGGCAGCGGCAACCGAAGGGACAACGCCGGGAATGCTCGTCGGCACGGCGAATTATATGTCGCCCGAACAGGCCCGCGGCGACGAGATCGATGAGCGGTCAGATATTTTCAATTTCGGGATCGTATTTTACGAAATGGTCTCGGGCAAACGCGCGTTCGAAGGCGCAAACACGATGGACGTGATCGGCGCGATCCTCCACAAAGAACCATTACCCTTAAATCAGATACTGCCGGAATTGCCGGAAACGATCGAACGAATCGTTAACAAAACGCTCAGGAAAGACCGCGCCGAACGTTTTCAAACGGCGAAAGATTTACTGACCGAATTAAAAGAAACGAAACAGGATTTGGAGTTTCAGGACAAACTGCAGACAAGCGATGTCGCGAACAAGACTTCGAGCGCCGAATTTATCTCGACAGAAGTAAAAAAACACAAACGCGGTTTCGCCGCCGCGCTGCTCGTTTTGCTCGCTATGGCGATCGGGGCGGGTTATTGGTTTTTTGCCAGTCGCGCCGCAAATGCGAAACAGATCGATTCGATCGCCGTGATGCCTTTCGTCAACGACAGCGGCAACCCCGACGCGGAGTATCTCTCCGACGGAATGACCGAAACGCTCATCAGCAGTTTGTCCCGCGTGACAGGTCTGAATGTCAAAGCGCGTGAGGCGGTCTTCCGATATAAAGGCAAGGGAAAGGACGCTCAGACCATCGGCAAAGAACTAAACGTCCAGGCGATCCTCAACGGCCGCTTTTCTCAGCGCGGTGACCAGATCACATTGACCGTCGAACTGATGGACGCCCAAACGGAGAATGTCATCTGGAGCGAACAGTACAGTCGAAGACAAATCGACCTCATTACACTGCAAAGCGAGATCGCCCGCAGTGTTTCCAGCAAGCTCAGAACGGGGCTCTCGGCTTCGGAAGTGGCAAAGGTCACTAAGAGACCGTCCGACGATCTTGAGGCATATAAATATTACCTGCTGGGACAATTTTATGTGAAAAAGCGTGACCCCGAGAATCTTAAGAAAGCGGTCGCTCAATACAACGCGGCTATTGAAAAAGACCCCAATTACGCTCTGGCATACGTTGGGCTCGCCAACACATATGCCCTTATGCCGGAAATTATGAAGGCTCGGGCGAGCGAAACTTCGCCCCAAGCCCGGGAATATGTAAATCGAGCCCTCCAGATCGACGATTCGCTCGCCGAAGCACATACCGCATTGGCTGGGATCGAAATGAACGAATGGAACTGGGAAGCGGCGGAACGGGAATATAAGCGAGCTATCGATTTAAACCCCAATTACCCATCAGCTCATCATGGATATTCTCGTTATTTGCGCTACACGGGACGCGTGGACGAAAGCCTCGCGGAGATCAAGCGGGCGAGTGAGCTCGACCCTATGAATTTGGTGACACTAGCTAATGTTACCCAAGCTTACGCAGCACACGGCGATCTGGATCTGGCCGTTGAACAAGCCCTAAAGATAATCGAAATGGATCCCGGTTTCTATGGCGGACATATGGTGTTAGCCGGGGCGTACAGCGTACAAGGCCGGAACGACGAGGCCATTGCGGAAGCACGAATACTAGTCGAGATTCAACAGCGGCGAAGCGGTTCACTTTCAATTCTAGGCGGGAAATTGGCGAAAGCGGGAAATTTGACAGAGGCTCGGGCAATAGTCAAAGAGCTTGAAGAGCGGTCGGCTAAAGGCGAGGGTATCGAATACGAGTTAGCGAGCCTTTACGCACATTTGGGCGATAACGACAACGCTTTCTATTGGTTCGAAGGAGCTTTTCAAAACCACAGCACTTCGATGGGTGCGTTATGGTTAGAACGTTGGCCTGACTCTTTGCGCAGAGACCCGCGATTCAAGGATTTACTGAAACGGATGGGTTTGCCGGAATGAATTTGAAAGAAAAATCTATGGAAAATAATTCCCAGTTAATCATTTATCAAACCGAAAAAGGCGAGACTAAATTAGAAGTTCGGCTACAAAACGAAACGGTTTGGCTGACGCAAAAATTGATGGCGGAGTTGTTTCAGACGACCGTGCCGAATATCAATATGCACCTCAAGAATATTTTTGAAGAAGGTGAATTGGACGCAGATTCAGTTATTAAGGATTTCTTAATAACTGCCGCTGATGGCAAAAACTATCGTACCAAATTTTATAATCTTGATGCGATTATTTCAGTCGGCTATCGCATAAAATCTGTCGTTGCGACGCGGTTTCGACAATGGGCAACACAGCATATCCGCGAATATATCGTCAAGGGTTTTATGCTTGATGACGAGCGTTTGAAAAACCCCGATGTGCCTTTTGATTATTTTGAAGAACTGCTCAAACGCATTCAGGACATCCGAACTTCGGAACGGCGTTTTTATCAGAAAATAACCGACATCTAAGCGACCAGCACCGATTATGACCCGACGGACGAAGCCAGTATTTTGTTTTTTCAGACCGTCCAAAACAAAATGCACTGGGCAATTACCGGAAAAACTGCGACAGAAATAATTATCGAAAGAGCGGATGGCGAAAAGCTAAATATGGGTTTAACCAATTGGCGAGGCACAAAACCGCGAAAACCGGATGTCAGCATTGCCAAAAATTATTTGGACGAAAATGAATTGGCGGCACTCAATAATTTAACCGAACAATATCTGGTCTTTGCCGAAGGCCAGGCGATGCGGCGAATCCCGATGTATATGAAAGATTGGATTGAAAAATTGCACGGTTTTCTTGAATTAAACGACCGCAATATTTTGGATAACGCCGGAAAAATTTCGCACAAATTAGCGGTTGAAAAAGCCGAAATTGAATACGAGAAGTATAATGATACCGCGAAAAATACTATTGAAAGCGATTTTGATAAAGCGTTAAAACAGTTGAAAGTATCAAACCGAAAAAAGATGAAATGACCTTTTTGTCGGGATGGGTTTGCCGGAATGAATTTGAAAGAAAAATCTATGGAACAGAAAATCTCAACTAAGAATAAAGGCGTTTCAATTAAAACGGACGAAGTTTTGTTTGACGAAATCCGCAGTTTAATCGAACAAACGCGCCTCAGAGTTGCAACGACGGTAAATTTGCACTCGTTTTGATGAATTGGCACATCGGCAAACGCATCAGCGATGAAGTGCTGAAAAATAAACGGGCGGAATATGGAAAGGAAATTGTTGTTACATTGTCACAACAATTGACAGAAGAATACGGCAAGGGGTTTTCACGCCCTAATCTATTCAAAATGGTTCAATTTACTGAACTTTTCCCCGATATTGAGATTGTCTCGTCATTGACGAGACAATTGACGTGGACGCACTTTTCGGAAATTCTAACAATTAAAGACCAACTAAAACGTGATTTCTACGCGGAAATGTGTCGCATCGAGCGTTGGAATGTCCGCACTTTACGCAGCAAAATAAACGGAATGCTTTTTGAACGCACCGCGATTTCCCGCAAGCCCGAAGAAACTATCAAAAACGAAATTGCCGAACTCCGTGATGAAGATAAATTAACGCCCGACCTCGTTTTCCGCGATACATATTTTCTTGATTTTCTCGGTTTGAGCGATACTTTCAGCGAAAAAGATTTGGAAAACGCAATTTTACGCGAGCTTGAAAAGTTTTTACTCGAACTCGGAGTTGGCTTTGCGTTTGTCGCCCGACAGAAACGGATTCACGGCCCGCGGCGACGATTTTCATATTGATTTGCTGCTTTATCATCGGGAACTCAGAAGATTGGTCGTCATTGAATTAAAACTCGGCAAATTTATGCCCGCCGATTTTGGGCAGACCGAATTTTATTTGCGTTGGCTCGATAAATACGAACGCAAACCTTGCGAAGAATCGCCGATCGGTTTGATTTTATGTTCGGAAAAATCAAATGAACGAGTTGAATTATTGGCTTTGGACAAATCCGACATCAAGGTCGCCGACTATTGGACACAACTTCCAGATAAAAAATTGCTTGAACAAAAACTCCACGAAGCCGTGATTATGGCTCGTGGATTGAGTGAGCGAAAATAGCTGAAACGAGTTGTTTTGCCGGAATCGAGTTGAGAAAAAATAAAGATGGAAAACGGCAGCATGATCAATCGATGACCGATACATTTTTTAACTGAAAAATGTACATTAAATGGAGCGCAGGCAGCCTGCCTGCAAGATTTCGGAGAAATCTAACAAACCTTGCATTGACATGATTGTTCGCGAATTGCGCGAAATAAAGGAGAAATAATGATCTGCGAAGATTCGCGGCTAAATTTCTTTCGATTCAAGCAATTTGCAATTCAATTTTTTCGCCAACCCCTCGCCGCCCCAGTTCATAATGACGTTGTGATTCCAGCGGAAAAACGGTTTGGCGAGCGGCGCG
>JANLTD010001137.1:0-4839 GCA_031362765.1 Acidobacteriota bacterium
GCCGATCTTCCGAACGGATTAAAAACCGGCGACAAAATCGAGTTAAAAGGAAGATCAATTTTTTGTTTTTTGGACGACAAGATCGCCGAAATTCAGGACATCAGCTAAAAAATATGCAAGCCGTCCAAATCACACGCAACGGAAAAGCCGCTTTGCCCGATTCAGCGATCAGCTTCAGAGAAAAATTGAACGGAGCAGGACTTTTTGCTGCCGGCATTGATACTCTGCAGGTCAATGTCGGCAAACTTTGCAATCAGGCGTGCAAACATTGCCACGTTGACGCGAGTCCCACGCGCACGGAAAGCATCAAACGCGAAACAATTGACGAATGTCTGCGCGTTTTGCGGGAATTCGGCATAAAAACGCTCGACATCACCGGCGGCGCGCCTGAACTCAACCCAAATTTTCGCTATTTTGTGACCGAAGCGCGCGCAAGCGGCGCAAAAGTGATAATTCGCCATAATTTGACAGTAATGTTCGAGCAAGATCAGCAGGATCTGCCAGAATTTTTCGCCCTTAACGAAACGGAAGTCGTTTGTTCACTGCCGTATTTTCTCGCCCGCGAAACCGATTCGCAGCGCGGCACGGGAGTTTTTGATAAATCTATCGAAGGCTTGCGAAAACTTAACACGGTCGGCTACGGAACGGACGAAAAGCTCACCCTGAACCTTGTTTATAATCCGACGGGCGCATTCCTGCCGCCGTCGCAAACAGCGATCGAAGCGGATTTTCGGCGCGAACTGAAAACCCGCTACGATATTTCGTTCAATAACCTCTACACCATCACAAATATGCCGATCGCGCGCTTTTTGGACTGGCTCCGCCGCTCAAAAAACGAAGAAAGCTATATGACGCGGCTCTTCAACGCGTTCAATCCGTCAACCATCGAAGGCTTGATGTGCCGAAATTTGATAAGTGTTGACTGGCAGGGAAATCTCTTCGATTGCGATTTCAATCAGATGCTCGAATTGTCCGTAAAAAAAGATTTGCCGCAAACGATTTTCGATTTTAATTTAGAAACTCTAAAAAATCGCCAAATCACCACGGCAAATCACTGCTTCGCCTGTACCGCCGGCGCCGGTTCATCGTGCGGCGGGAGTGTTACGAAATGAGTATTTGATAACTTAACTGCGGAAATAGATATTATCAGGCTCATAAACCAGGCTGTCATCAAAGATCTTGTAAAGTGGGCTAATAAGAGAAAAACTTGCGTCAATTATGCTGATGTTGGTTTTATGATACTACTTTTTGCGAGTCAAGAAATTTGATCATTTTTGCGGTTAGCGGATAACTTTTTCCTACGGCGTCTCCGAAGTTTGCCGGACAGATGCCGATTCCGGCAGATGTCAGGAAGATCTCGTCCGCTTCGCTGATTTCCTTCAATTCGGCTTTCACTTCCTGAACAGTAAAATTATCCAACAAAAATTCCCGCGTCGTGCCTGCCAGACAGCCGGTTTCAAGGCTTGGCGTAAAAACGCGTTCGCCCTTTACCCAAAATATATTGGCCATCGAAACCGAAACGATTTCATCTTTTTCGTTAAGCCGAACAGTTTCATCAAAGCCGCGTTTTTTTGCTTCTTCATAGGCCAAAAAGTTTTCAAGATAATTGCACGATTTTATATTTGCAAGCGGCGATTTTGAATTGACCGGAAACGGCGAAACGGTCAGGCGCGCGTCCTTTACAGTTTCCCGCTGATCTGCCGTTGTGATCAAAAGCGTCGTTTTGTTTTTCGATTCCGCATTCCAGATCACGCTTGAGGATTCATCAAAAAAAGTTAAACGAGCACGTCCTGATTCAATATTATTTTGCAAAATTATCTGAAAAAGCCCGGATTTAACCGACTCTTCGTCAAAATCGTTCAAATGAATATTCAGCTTCGCCGAATGCGAACGCAATCTTCGCCAATGTTTTTGCCACAGAAAAGGTTTTGAATTGTAAATCGCGAGCGTCGTAAAAATCCCTTTGCCGTAGAGCGCGGCAGACGAAACCGTCGAAATAAAAGCTTCTTCAACGGGTAAAATTCTGAGATTGAATGAAACGAATTTGTGCATAATTCAAAATAGGCCTTATTGGAAATAAAAAAGAGAAGAAATTCTGCCCACGAAAAACACTAAAAACACTAAAATTAAAACAAAACAAAATCACTTTCAGATGTTTTTTGGTTTCGTTTGTTTCGTGTATTTCGTGGGCAGAATTTCTTCTCTATTTCACATTTTGAATTAGCTGACAGCGCGTTGGCGTTGAATTCGAGCTTGCGGAAAGACGAGGTGAAAAGTAGTGCCTTCACCGATTTGGCTGTATGCTTCGATGCTGCCGGCGTGTTCCTGAACGATGCCGTACGAAACCGCCAAACCCAACCCGGTGCCGCTGCCAACATCTTTTGTCGTGAAAAACGGGTCGTAGATCTTACTTAAATTTTCGGACGCGATGCCTTCGCCCGTATCCGAGACTTCAACAATGACCTCTCCGTTTTCATCAAGCGCGGTCATCAATATGATCTTTCCGCCGCCAAACATCGCATCACGTGCATTGAGAATTAAATTTGTAAAGACCTGCTGTAATTTTCCGGCATTTCCGAAAATCTTCGGAGCACTTTCCGAATAATTTTTGGCAATTTCAATCTGTGATGCGCGCATTTGCGGCTCGATCAGTTGAAGCGTGTCGTTTAGCAACTTATTGATATTGACCTCTGCAAAATCGGTCGAACTGCCGCCGCGTGAAAAATTCAAAAGGTTTCCGGCAATATTCGTGGCACGTTCGGTTTGTTTTTGAACTTTCAAAAGCAGCGCGTGTTTCGGGTCGGTTTCGGGAATCATTCCGAGGAGCATTTGCGTATAGCTCGAAACGCCGGTCAATGGCGTGTTAACTTCGTGTGCAACGCCGGCCGCAAGTAGTCCGATGCTCGAAAGTTTTTCGCTTTGCTGCAGAGTTTCTTCGAGCTTGACGCGTGACGTGACGTTTTCCAAAACTATAATGGCGCCTGTTTGACTTCGCGAAACGGAACGAAGCGGCGCAACGGCAACATTTAAGATCAGAGATTTCCCGTCCGCCGACTTTGTATAAAGTTTGTAAGCGTGGCGAATTTCGGTCAGATGCCAACCCGATTTACCGACAATATTTTCGAGGTTCATCGCAAAAGCGCGGTCAAAAATATCTTCGACAACTTTTCCGATCGTTTCTTTGCGGCTCAGCCCGAGCATTTCTTCAAATGTCGAATTACAGCGCGTAATGCGTCCGTTTTCGTCAACCGCAAGAAGTCCGACATTGACCGATTCGACAATAGATTCGTTAAATTCCTTGAGAAGCTCAAGTTCTTCGGCGCGCTTTTCCTGTTCCTGATAAAGCAGACTGTTTTCAACCGCCACCGCAACATAACCGGCAACCGTCTGCAATATCTGCAGATCTTCGCTCGACAACAGCGAACCGTCACCGGCTCTGCCCAAACCAATTACGGCAACCATTTGTCCGCGCGCAACGCACGGCACAAAATAATGCAATTCCTGTCTGACAAGCACTTTACCGTTTTCATTGCCGTTCTGATTGGCGCTTTCGGTTTCGAGAAATTCGAGTTCATCGGCGCGGACAATTCCTGTTTGCGCGCTTTTTTGGCGAATCATCCCGCGAAAATCGTTTGGAATTTTAAATTCTTCACTTAAACCGATTGATTTAGCGAGTTTGTAATCCTGGGCGGTATCCTGGTCTTCGATAAAAACGGCAACTTTTTCGACATCCAAAACTTGTCGAAGCCTTTCCGTCAAGGCGTTCAGGAGCGGGTCAAGCGCGGTTGTTGTCGCCAGCGTTCTGCCAAAATCGAGCAATCCGCGCCGCAAATCATAGCGTTCGCCGTAAAAAAACCGGTCGGCACGTTCCTGTAAAAATTTCTTCAACGGCTCGCTCAAAAGAACGATTCCGGCCATTGCGACAATCGCTATCAAAGCGCGAAGCGTAATTTCCGTATTTGAAAGATTATTGCCGACCGCGAGAAAAACCAGTCCGAGCGCGACCGTTCCGATCATCATCGCAATCGCGACCGTCGTCAGCGCATAAACGAGAGCACGACGAACCACGACATCAACATCCATCAGGCGGTAACGCACAACCGAATGACCAAAACTGAGCGGTATCAAGGCCAGCGGGAGAGTTGTGAGCGCCGTGGTGTAACCGTCCTCGGGCAAATAGATAAAGCGTTTGGCTATCTGAAAAACAATGATCGGCGCAATTGCCGTGATCGTTCCCCACATCGCCCATTTTAAGCGCTGCCGAACGATAGTCTGCCGGTTTCGCCAAAAACGGCGGATCAAAACACCCGCACCGGCCGCAATATAAATAACGAATTGATAAAAATTTGCCTGATAAAGATTCGGCAACAGATCGTATTTATCTAAAAGCGGGGCGATCGAATCAATCAGATCCAATTTCAGTGCGACCTGTGAAATGATCGAAAAGCCAAAAATACCAAACCAAATAGCCGCCGCCGGAACATAAAGCAGATAAGTTTTCCAGCGCGAATTGTCAAAAACCTCGCTTCTGATCGGATAACGAAGACAAAAATGCAAAAACAGCGGCGCGAATAAGGCAAAGGCCAGATTATCCAAAAGATTGACCGCCAAATCCAGATCTTCGCCCAAATAAAGCGGCTTATAGACGTGGAAAACAAATGCTGCCAAACAAATTGTTGCAAAATGGATCACAAACGGCGCCCGTCCGCCTTGCTTGAAAAGCACGAAAATCCCGACACCGAGCCAGACAATTCCGACCAACGTCAGAAAAATTATCGGGGCGGTCCAACGCGGAAGAGTGTCTATGTGTTTTAAGTCGGCGTAGTAATAATTGTTGGC
>JANLTD010001170.1:0-9870 GCA_031362765.1 Acidobacteriota bacterium
TCCTTACGCCGATAAATAACTGAAATTTTTTCATCTTCTGCATTTCTAAAAACCAAAAACTGATTTTCATCCTCGTTGAGCCGAAAGACCGCTTCTTCTGCGGTCATCGGCTTTATCGCATAACGTTTAGCGTACAAGATCTTCGGGCTGACCGGATCAGGCTTCACATCGTCAACAGGTGTCGCGACAGTCGCAACCTTTTTCTTCTTATGATTTTTATCAATATGCTTATTCTTGATTTTCAGAGCCTGTTTTTCGATCTTATCAATAGTTTTAGAAAGCGATTGATACATATCGGTCATTGTTGTGTTTGCCGTCAACACGTCACTCCGCCATTTCACAATTATCTCCGATCGATGTCCACCCTTTTCAACTTCTATAATAACGTGTGCGTTGATGGTTTTACCGTCAAATAGATGTCTGAGCCGTTCAAAATGCTCTTCGACATGAGACCGTAGTGCCGGTGTTACGTCAAGATGTCTGCCTGTATATTCAAATTTCATGATAATACCCTCCTGTGTTTTATATTAATCAAAGATCGAACCGTGATTCGGGATTTTGGATTTGGGATTGCTGATTCTATTACTGAAAGGTTTGGTGTGATTTTGGAAAATCAAACAAATGCCAAATCCGCAATCCCAAATCCGCAATTCCAAATCAAATAACTGTTTTTCGTTCGCGAGAACCCGGTATTTGCATTTGGTCGCGATATTTTGCAACGGTTCGACGTGAAAGTTTTACTCCTTCTTTTATGAGTATTTTAGCTATATCATCATCGGTCCAAGGTTTTTTTGTATTTTCTTCTTCAATCATTTTTTTAATTCTGAGCTTCAGAATTCTCGTCGAAACCTCTTCACCGTCTTCATTTAACATTCCTTCGCTGAAAAAACGCCGAAGTTCTATAACGCCTTGCGGCGTGTGTGCATATTTCCGGTTGACGACCCGTGAAATTGTTGAAAGATGCATTCCGATATCTTCCGCAACATCTTTGAGCATCATCGGTTTGAGATGCTCAACGCCGTAATTTAGAAACTCTGTTTGGCGCTCAACAATACATTCAACAACCCGATAAATGGTCTGCCGACGATGTTCGATGTTTCTGAGTAAATCAACGGCCGAACGAACTTTATCCTTTATAAAGTCTTTTTCCTCTTTCGTAGTTTTACTTTCACCAAGGAGCTTTTGATATGTACTGCTGATTCTTAACCGCGGGCTTCCGTCATCGGTAAAATAAATCACGAAATCTCCCTCAATCTTCTCAATATAAATTTCAGGAGCAACGTAGATTGGTTCTTCCGAAGAATAACGTCTGCCCGGATACGGATCTAATATCCTGATTTTATTGATTTCCTCATTGAGTGCGTGAAGCTCGACACTGACCACTTTTGAAAGGTGCTGAAGCCGATGCGGCTGCAGGTCTTCGAGATGCTTTTGAACAAGGCTTGCCGCCAGCGAATCCCCTTCCCCGTTTGCTTCAAGCTGGGCCAAAAGACATTCTTTCACATCACACGCGCCGCAACCGACCGGTTCAAGTTTCAACACGATCTTGTGTGCTTTTTCGACTATTTCGAGTGAACATTCGCACATTTCCGCGATTTCCTCGGCAGTCGCGTTCAAACGTCCATCGCTATCTAAATTTCCAATGATCGAGATTGCGGCTTCTTCGGTTTCATCATCTATTTGCAACAAATTTAATTGCCATTCAAGATGTTCTGTCAACGATTCCGAACGGGTTAGAAATTGTTCAAAACTCGGCGCATCCTCCTTATATTCAATTTCCTGAGTTTTATATCCCGGATCGAGATAATCCTGAAACTCGCGGCCATAATCAATTTCTTCAAAGGCGTCAGATCCTGTTTCATGAGACTCCTCGTTTTCGCCTTCAAAATCAATACTTTGCTGTTCATCAAAACCATTTTCGCTGATTTTGTCATTACTTAATCCTTCGGTATTTCGATCGTTAAAAGCCGTCAGATCCGCATCGGAATTTGCTCCGTTGACATACGATTCGTCGTTTCCGTCAGCATTTTGATCAAGAATATTATCTGAAATCTCCTTGACTTCATCTTCCGATTGAACCTCTTCCAAAACCGGATTTGAAAGCATTTCTTGCTGAACGAGATCCGATAGTTCGATCGATGTCATCTGCAACATTTCGATTCTTTGCCGGAGTTGCGGTGTCAGAACCATTTGTTGTCTTAAAGATGTTTGAAGCCTTAATGATGACATATTTTATCGAAAGTTTTTTTGCTTTATTTCTTTTACCTAGTCCAGATGTCTAACTTAATTATAACTCTTTGTTTGGGAAATGTGAAAAATGAAACCTTAAAGGCTGAACCTTTCTCCCAAATAAAGCCGTCTCACTTCTTCATCTTCGACCAATTCATTCGGGATTCCGCTTTTAAGTATTTTTCCTTCAGCCATAATATAAGCGCGGTCGGTAATCCCTAAGGTTTCGCGCACATTATGGTCGGTGATCAAGATGCCGATTCCCTGCTTTTTCAGATAAAGAATTATCTCTCTAATATCATCTATCGCAATCGGATCAATTCCCGCAAACGGTTCATCAAGCAAAATATAACGTGGTTCGGTCGCAAGACATCTGGCAATTTCGACACGTCTTCGTTCACCGCCTGAAAGCGCGTCACCGCGGGTTTTGCGAACGTGTTCGACGCCGAATTCTTCTAAGAGCTCTTCAAGCCTTGCAAATCTGTCAGCGCGCGACATTTTCATCGTTTCCAAAACAGCAAGGATATTTTGCTCGGCGGACATTTTTCGGAAGATCGAGGGTTCTTGCGGCAAATACCCAAGTCCAAGCCGCGCACGAAGATACATCGGCAAACTTGTGACGTCCTGTCCATTTAGAAAAATATTCCCTTTTTCGGGGCGTTCCAAACCGACCATCATATAAAACGTCGTTGTTTTGCCGGCGCCGTTTGCGCCGAGTAGCCCGACAATCTCGCCCTGAACGACCGAAACACTGACCTCATCAACAACCCTTCTTCGTCCATAAGATTTTTGTAAATCAAACGCCGACAAAGCATCGGCAAGCACATTTTCGTGATTTCCGTTTGGTGAATTTGCACCGTTCTTACTGAAAAATCGTGGCATTCTTAATTGTTTTTCTTAACCTTATAAACTGTCCGCGTTCGGCCGGTGTTTGTTTGTTCCGTTTTTGACTCGCTGACAACCCTATTTTCACGCATATAAACCGTCATTTGCGCGCCTTCCGAAGTTCCGTTTTCGGCATCCTCGATCTTCGCCGGATTTCCGCGTAAAATTGCGACTTCAGTTTCCGAAGTATATTGAGCCCAATCGCCTGTTGCCCGCCTGTTCGGTTGTGTAATAATGACGGTCGTTTCGGCAATTGTTTTCGACATTTCATTTTTTTCGGTCAGATAGATGTTTGCCAGACCTGCCGTTATTCTGTCAGTTCCTTGGCGTATATCAACATTCTCTTCGTAGCGAAGAATGCGATTCTCACGATTGTAAAACAATTTTTGAGATGAAGCATACACGGGAACATTCGATTCTTTGGCTTTATCTTTCTTTTTAACATCGTAAAGAAGGCTTTGAACCGAACCATCAGCATTGAGCTGACCTGATTTTTGGTTTAATAACAATTTTTCCGCTCGCACATAATTATTTTCCTGCCACGCACGTGCATTTCCCGTATATAAACCGGTTTCTTCCAAATGATTAAATTCGGCGTTCGATGCCGTGACATAGACAGGCTTGCCGCTTGAAGTAAAAGGCGTCGCACCGTTTGTCTGTTTCTGACTATAATATGTGGTACTTACATTTCCGCGCAAAAACGATTTTTCCGCTTTTGTGTCCCAATCAATTTCGTCAGCCCTGGCTCGCGCCCTTAAATCCCAAACTGTCGGTTCACCGCCGCGCAATCTGACGATCCGCTCATCGGCCGTGAAATTCATTTGGTTGGCAATGCCGCTACGGTCCAATTCCGTAAATTTTGAATCTCCGAAAGCGTCGAACTGTTGAATGTCCTGCGTTTGCGCATTAAATTGGGCGGTTAATCGATCGGCAGTCAACGTCTGGATGCCGTGCTTATCGCTTTGCACCGTCGGAACACGGACCGTTTTCGTTTTCGTTTGTGCGATACATAATTTTGCATTATTACCGGTCGGAAAAAATTCGCAATCAAACCTGGGGGCATTTACCGTTGTTTTATAATTTGCCAAAGAATTTTTGACCGGGTCAACAAATAGCTCTGCATTTCCGACTGCCTCCGCGCGGGTCAGATCTTTTCCATTGGTATTGAAAAATGTCTTGACCGAATCTGCGGTCAATTTTTTATTTGCCGCATCCGGCCGATTATTAGGCGCATTTAATTGAATCGTTGTGCGGCCTTCGGTATTCATTTGTTCCAGCAGTCCTTCACCGCGAAAAGTCAGATGAATCGCATTCGGTGCAAATAAAGTGACCTTTGTATATTCTTGCGACTGAATAGGCGTTATCAATACGTTGCTGTTTCCGATCGTATTTGCAGATTGCAATTTCTGATTTTCATTAAAAACCGCGTTTAGTTCATTAGCTGAGACTTCGGTCAGGCGATCGGGCGAGGTTTGTTTCAGATAAGCATTTCCTTTTGATGTGGCGTATTTTACTTTTTTGTTCGGAAACATTTCCGCCGACATAATATCGCCTTTTAAGTATTCTCTACCGTTGTCTATTTCGCCATTTCCATACAGAAAGATCTTGCCGTTTGTTTGCTCATAAACTGCATCGGAAGCGTTGATATTGGTCGGCTGATCATCTTCAAAAGTCAGAATGTGAACACCGTTTTTTAACTGAAAACGATCGCTATCTTTTTCATAGATCGCATAGCCGGAATTTATTTTTGTCGGCTTCGTGTTATTTGTCGTTGTTTCAATTTCGACATTTTCAAATAATTCGACACTTTTTAATTCATTCTCGATTTTGGCGGTCGCCTTATTTGCCTTCGTCCGTGTCCAGTTTGAATTCGCCGTTGTCGGTTTCTGATAGACCAAAACATTTCCGTTTAAGTCAATCTGCTTAATTTCTTTATTGACAAAGCTTGCAACTGCCTGATCGGATTTGATGTCGGTCGGTTGCGACATTTCCGAATTCTGCGTATTCGGAATTATATTGATAAAAACATTTTCCCTTAACTCGATTTTTTCGGTCGTTTGATCAACCATTGCGTAATTTGCGGTAATTTTCGCGCTTTGAATATTGCTTTTCGTCAGTTCGTCGTCCGCGTTTAATGCAAAAGCATTGATTTCGACATCTTTGAGTAGCTCCAATCTCTTTTCTTTGATATTAACAATTGCACCGACGGCTTTTCCGGTAATATTTCCCCGCTCGAACTCAATAAATTCTTCGGCTTCGGCCGTTTCTTTTTCTTTTGTATAAGTAACTTGCGCGGTATTAACCTTCAAATTATCGCGTGTTTCGATATTTACATTTCCTGCAAAATAAGCGGTGAAATTCCTATTTTCCGCCGGTATGTAAATAGCTTTCTCCGAGGTTATCTGGTCAAAAGTCTCACCTTTTTCATCAAAAACCTGCAAATAAACATTCTCCAATTCCTGATGATTATCCGAAAAAGTCGTCGCTTTGTCGGCTTTGACATAAAACTTTTTGACATCGCCGTCAGTTTCAGTCCGTTCATAACCTTTTATTTCGGCAATAACGTCTTTTGAAAGTTGTGTATGTTCAGGTTTTAAGCGAAATTCGGTCCGGTTTCGACCTAGATAAAACCCGACTGCGATCGCCAAAACGGTCAAACATAAGGCAATCAACGCCCCGACGCGAAAATACTTTGGCAGACTTGCGCGTTTCTGCAATTTTTGAATGTTCGGGCGTTTGACGTCTGACACTAACATTAATTATCCGTTCTTAAATCTTCCACGACAAGTTGAAGGCGCGTATTTCCCTGCCAGGTATTCGCTTCCAGTGTGTAAGCCAATTCGATGCTCATTTTGGGTTTAAGAGTTTGCTCTTTTGATTTTTCAACGCCGTCCCACCAGACTGCTTCGAATTGTTTACCGTTTTTATCAGATAATTTTAGTTTCAGATGCTTTTCTTTCATCACAAAAGGTTCATCTTTTAGAATCAGATCCGTGGTTGCAAAAATAGGTTTCGGATTTCCCGCGCCAAACGGTTCGAGCATTTTTAATTCATCAACCAATGACAGATCGAGCGTCGTGGACGAAACCTGCGCGTCAATTTTGAGTTGCTGAATCAGATCTTCGTCCGAAAGAGTTTTAACGGCATGTTCGTTTAACTTTTGGCGCAATTTGTCAATATTTTCGGCTTTTATCTTCATTCCGGCGGCGGCGGCGTGTCCGCCGAATTGCTCCATCAAATCACCGCACGAATCCAAGCCGTTCAATAAATGATAATTGGCAATCGAACGCGCCGAACCGTGTCCGATTCCGTCTTCGATCGAAATCACGACCGACGGACGATTGAGTTTATCCGAAATTCTTGATGCCGCCAAACCGATCACTCCGCGATGCCAGCCTTCGCCGGCGACCACCGCCACGTGCGAAGCTGTCAACATCCCGCCATTTTCAACATATTCAAGGAGCGCAAGCTGCGTAATTTCCAATTGAATTTTTTGCCGCTCGCGGTTTCGACTGTCCAGAACGGCGGCAATTTCCCGCGCCTTTGCAAAAGTTTCGGCTTCAAAGAGTTCGACAACGTGCCGCGCAACGTCCATCCTTCCCGCGGCGTTGATACGTGGAGCGATCCGAAAACCGATGTGATAGCTGGTCATCTCCGAAGTGCAATCGGAAACTTCCATCAGGGCCTTGAGTCCAAAATTATGCGCATTTGGTAAATCCCGCAAACCGATCCTGACGATGGCCCGATTTTCGCCGGTCAGATTCATAATATCAGCAATTGTGCCGATGGCGACGACCTTCAAAAACCCCTTAACGATATTTTCTTTGCCTTTTTCACGTAGCAAAGCATGGGCGACTTTGAACGCGACACCGACTCCGGCAAGGTTTTTGTCGGGATAATCGCATTCCGGCTGGTTCGGATTGACGACCGCAAAAGCATTCGGCAAGCCTTCGCCTTTTGTTAAATGATGGTCTGTGACAATAACGTCCATTCCATTACTTTGCGCCCAGGCGATCGGTTCAAACGCCGTGCTTCCGCAATCAACCGTGATAACGAGCGAATAGCCTCGTTCTTTGGCTTTTTCGAGCGCGGGAATATTTAATCCGTAACCTTCGGTAAACCGATTCGGGACGTGAAAACCCGTTTCCGCGCCGAGAATTTCGAGTGCCTTTCGCAAAACAACCGTGCCGGTCGTGCCGTCAACATCGTAATCGCCCCAAATTAAGATCTTTTCACCCGTTTCGATGGCTAAAAAAATTCGCGCGACCGATTTTTCCATATCCTTCAATAAATTTGGTTCGTGCAGGTCTGAATATGAGGGATTTAAGAATTTGGCAGCTTTTTCAGGTGATCCAAACCCGCGCGAAATGAGTAAAGCCGCAATCAAAGGCGAAACTTTCAAGGATTGCGACAGTTTGATAACCTCTTCACGGTCGTGTTTTTGAATCGTCCAACGCTTCATTTTATTAAGGTTTTATGCAAGGGCAAACATTAAAAGTTTACTAAAGGGTCCAAAATCCCTTTCCATAGCAATATCAAAATCACGGTCCCGACAATTACTCGGTAAATGATAAAAATTAAGGTCGAATTCTTTTTCAAAAAAGCGAGTAAAAACCAGATCGAAAGATAGCCGACAACGCCTGCGACAATCGTCCCGATTGTCAGTGCTACAAAATCATCGCTTGAAAGCAGATTTTTTTGAATCGCTTCTTTGAGTTCAAGCAGCCCGCTTGCCGTCACCGCCGGAATCATCAACAAAAACGAAAACCGCGCCGCCGCTTCGCGTTTTTGCCCGGCAAAAAGCCCGCCCATAATGGTCGAACCTGACCGGCTTGCTCCGGGAATCAAGGATAAGACCTGTGAAAAGCCGACAACCAACGAATCAAAAAGACCAAATTCACGCAACTCTTTTCGCTGGCTACCAATAATTTCGGCAAAAGCCAATAAAACTGCGATCACGATCATCATCGTCGCGATGATCCATAGATTTTTTGTCGCCGGACCTTCAATTATCTTTTTGAAATATAATCCAACTATGCCAATCGGGATCGAACCGATAATTATCAGCCACCCGAGCCACGCTTCTTCAGAAAGCCAAACCGGACGTTTACCATTCGTTCCCGAAAAGAACATTCGCCGCTTTTTCGAGATCAGATTCCAATGATCGCGGGCGAATGCAGCTGTAATACTCAAAATATCGGACGCAAAATAGACAAAAACAGCCGCCAGCGTTCCAAGTTGGATGACCGCCATTGTCGCCGTGATCTGTTCGGCATTTCCGTTATAAATATTTGTCCAACGGCTGGCAAAAACAAGGTGCGCCGTTGAAGAAATTGGTATAAATTCGGTTAAGCCCTGGACAATGCCAAGAATGATAGCCTGTAAAAGATTCATAAAGTAAGACAAGAAACGAACTCGAATTTTATCAGATTTTCCCGAACTTTGTAACTTGCTTACCGAGTTTGTTAATTCTTCAGTAAATTTAAAAACGGAAAAAGGCGGTTAATGACCGCCTCAATTCCCAAAATTATGTTGTTAATTTTTAGTAAATTTCAACTTCCATCCGTCTGCCTTGGGCACTGCCGCCAAGCACGACGATGACGTTTCCGTCCGGGTCAATGACTGTTACTTGATCCTCCGTAACAAAGGTATCGTGGCTGGTTAATCGAATTTTGGCGTTAATTTTCAAGGTTCCGGCGAATTGAAATTTTTCGTCATATGAATTCATTCTGATGGTCGAGGCAAACCGATTATATCTCGTTTTTTTCCAAACACGGTAGCCCGGATTTCCTAACGCCGGAATCGGCGGACCGGCTGAAGAAAACGAGGCGTTGCCATCTGAATTAAAAGTGTAAAATCCATTAAACGAGGGTGATCCATCGTCCGGCGTAATCGTCAATTCCCAAGTGCCAGTCAAATCGTAACCACTCGAAGAACTCAATATCTCGTTTGAATCAGTCGTGTCGGATATTTCGTTTTGGGCGTTTGCCGCGACAAAAGCCAATAAAGTAAACAGCACGGCGCAAAAAACACATACTGCAAATTTTTCCTTTTGATTTAATCTGTTTGTTATCATAGTCATTCTTTTTTCTCCATTAATTATTTTTATTGAAGGTTTTTTTTATCCCTCTATTTATAGGTGCGTCAGAAAAATAAAAACCGTCTCAAAAAAATCAATAAAATCTATTTTATTGCCGATCACGAATTAAAAACGGAATTGACTTAGCAGCAAAGCAGGTATATTCTGCAAGCAATTACAGACATTTTCCAAGATGAGTGAAATTACACAGCAAGATATTACGCAAATCCTGCGCGATTGGAGCGACGGTCGGCGCGAAGCGTTGGACGAACTTTTGCCGCTTGTCTATGATGAGCTGCACCGGCAAGCGGCTAGATTTTTAAGGCGCGAGCGACCCGACCATACTTTGCAGACTACTGAGTTAATCAACGAAGCATACATCAAGTTAATTGACCAAAAGAGCATTGATTGGGAAAGCCGGACACATTTTTTTGGAATCGCCGCCCGACTGATGCGTCAGATTTTGGTTGACTATGCCCGTGCCAAACAGCGCGAGAAGCGTGGCGGCGGTGAATCGCCAAAAGTTGAACTGGAAGAAGCCACGATGATTGCAGTTGACGAGCAAAATATTGATTTGATTGCGCTCGACGAAGCACTGACAAGCCTTGCTGAAATTGATGAACAACAATCATGTGTCGTCGAGCTTCGGTATTTTAGCGGTCTGAGTTTGGAAGAAA
>JANLTD010001195.1:0-3185 GCA_031362765.1 Acidobacteriota bacterium
ACGTATTGCATCCGCAAATCGCCTAAAAGGCTTTCGAGCAGACGCGCTTCCTGCGGGTGAAGATTGCCTTTTGTTTTTTCCGAAAGCATCCCGAGCACGTCGAGCCAATATTTGCCGGTGTCAAGATCCAGACTTCGCTGACCGGTGGCGGGATGCGGCATCGCGCCGAGACTCGCCGCCGCGTTGGTTGCCAGCGTCGAAAGAAAATTGACGAAGCTCGCCGGATCTTCTGCGCCGGGGAATTCCTCATCGTCGGCGATTTCCTCGTCGGCCGGCGTTGGTTGAATATTTTCCGTTTCGGGCGCGGCGTCAAAGCTTTCTGCCGTTTGGGCGAACGGTGCGGAAACAGGCGTTTCGATCCTTGGTTTGACGGGTTCGATCTCCACGCCTTCGCGGACGCTTCCGTCTAAATTAAATTTTCTTCGGTCGGTAACTTTTATCTCTGGTTGTTCTTCTTCTCGTTCTGTCATTGTTTTTTCCAATAAGTTTATAAAATATGATATTTCGATAGTAGCATTTTGGCGAAAAAGAATTCAAAATTGATGATAGAGTCTTTGCTTTGGTTTTTAGTTTTTGGTTTTTGGTTCTTTGTTTTAAGTAAAATAAAAATTATCAAGAAACAATTGAAAACGACCAAAGACTAAAAACGACAAACTAAAATATTATGTCAAAAAGTTTCGATGAATTAACTTCAGTAATGACGCGGCTTCGCGCGCCGGGCGGCTGTCCGTGGGATGCCGAACAAACTTACACGTCGCTGGCGCCATATCTTTTGGAGGAATGTTACGAAACCTTTGACGCGATCCAGGAAGCCGCGACTTCGGGCGAAACCCATAATTTGCAGGAAGAACTCGGCGATGTTCTGCTGCAAGTCGTTTTTCATTCGACGATCGCAAAAGAAAAAGGCGATTTTACGATTGATGAAGTTGTCGCAGGCGTGACGGAAAAACTTATCTTGCGCCATCCGCACGTTTTTGGCGAAAAAGAATTACCAACCGCGCAGGACGTTTTGAATAATTGGGACGAGCTAAAAAAAGATCAACGCGCCGCTTCGGGCAAAATCGAAAAACCGAAAGAATCTATTTTGGACGATGTGCCGAGTTCTTTTCCCGCGCTTCTTGAAGGTCAAAAATTGACAAAAAAAGCCGCTAAGGTTAAATTCGATTGGGAAAATATCGGGCAGATCTTCGACAAACTAACCGAAGAAACCAACGAATTAAAGGAAGCGATCGAAAAAAACGAATCGAACGATAATATCGAAGAAGAAATAGGCGATTTGCTTTTTGTCGTCGTCAATCTCGCGCGAAAATTGGACGTTGATGCCGAAACCGCTTTGAAAAAAACAAACCGCAAGTTTCGTCAAAGATTCAAATTCATCGAACAAACCTTGAAAGAAAACGGCAAAACTCCGGAAGATTCGGATTTGCAGGAAATGGACGCGCTTTGGAACAAAGCCAAAAGTTCAGAGTCTCGCCTTTAGGCGGCATCGCTTCGCCATCGAAAACGCCGCCTGAAGGCAGGACTCAAAACATAATGAAATGATTGAAACAGAACAATTACAATTGATCGCGTGCAACAAAATGCACATTACCGCGCTTCTGCAAAGCGAACGATCTCTAGCGGAATTGCTCGGCGTTGAATTTGCCGAAAATTGGCTGGTTTTCCCCGAAACGTTAGATTCGTTGCCCTTTGCTTTGAAAATGCTCGAAACCGATCCGCAGATTTTGCGTTGGGGAATGCGTCTTTTCTTAAAAAAAGACGAAAATAGGATCATCGGAAACGGCGGATTTAAGGGCGCGGCGGACGCTCAAGGGATGGTCGAAATTGGCTATGCGATTGCGCCAAGTTATGAGAATCAAGGTTTGGGAACCGAAGCCGCCCGCGCAATGATTGATTACGCTTTTTCGTGGTCGCACGTCCGAATGGTTGACGCGCACACGCTCGCCGAAGAAAATGCTTCGGTCAAAATTTTGCAAAAATGCGGAATGACAAAAATTGCCGAAAAACACGACGCGGAAGACGGCGACATCTGGCAATGGCGAATTTTACGCGAGGAATTTGAGAAACGGTAGGCAGTTGGCAGCAGCAGTTGGCAGTCAGTTTTGAGATCTCACATTACTTGCTTTTCGTTTTATTACAAAATAATGGGAACCTCTGAAAAACAATTCGACCTCGCCGAAATTCGCCGCCGGTTTCCGCTGCTGGTCGAAAATCTCGCCAAATTGCCTGACCGCGAAACGCATCTCAAACGCATTTGGGAAATCGAACAGCGTTGGAACAACTTCCGCGAAAACCCTGAAAAGAGCGAGGAAGTCGTGTTTTTTGATACCGCGCCGAATGATCTGAAAATCGAAGGCGAATTTGAAATCATTTACGCGGGCGGAACGCTTGGCTTGCTCCACGCGGCGGTGATGGCGACAAAATTTAATCGCAAGGTTTTGGTTTTCGACGTGCACACCGCCGGCAAAACGCACCGCGATTGGAACATTTCCGATACGGAATTGCTTGAATTTGTTCGCGCCGGACTTTTTACAAAAGACGAAATCGAAATGGCGGTCGCCAATCGTTATAAAACGGGTTTTGTTAAATTTTATGACGCAAATTCCAAAATAAAAACGCCGCCGCTTTTTATGGACAACGTTTTGGATGTTGCCGTCGAAGCTGACAAACTTCTCGACATTGCTGTCAAAAAACTCAAAAAGACCGAGTCAAAAATCGTCAATAATCTGCGTTTCGTGCGCGCTTTTGTGCAGAAAGACAAGGTCCTTGTCGAATGCGAAAACACCAAAACAGGCCGCCGAAAACTTTACGCCTCAAAACTTTTTGTTGATTCGACGGGAACGAATTCGCCCGTTTCGCGTCAATTAAATACGGGAAGATCCATCACGCATGTCTGCCCGACGGTTGGCACGGTCGCCAAAGGTTTCCGGCGGGGCAGCGATGAAAAGGAAGTTGATTTTTCAGTTGGCGAAATTCTGGTTTCGACCGAAGATGCTTCTGACAATCGTCAGCTTATTTGGGAAGGTTTTGCGGGAAATGCGCGAAAAGACGAATATACGACTTACCTTTTTTTCTACGATTCGGTCGCGTCCGTTGCCGATAAATCTCTGTTTCGTCTTTTTGAAGATTATTTTGAAAAACTTCCCGGTTACAAAACCAAAAACGGTGCGTGGCAGGTTCTTAAA
>JANLTD010001200.1:0-13850 GCA_031362765.1 Acidobacteriota bacterium
CACGCGGCGGAGTGGGCGCGCTGGTCGAAATGATCCGGCTGATGAAAAAAGGTTTGGCGACCGCTTTTTCGATTGACGGTCCGAAAGGCCCGCGCTACGTTGCCAAAGGCGGCCCGTGTCTGCTGTCGAAAAAAACCGGAAATCCGATTCTGCCCTTTCTCGTCGAGGCGGAAAAGTTTTGGACGCTCGGCAGTTGGGATGAATTACAAATCCCAAAGCCCTTCAGCCGTGCGCGAGTTTTTTACGCCGCGCCGATCTATATTCCAGAAAGCGCAAGTGACGAAGAACTCGAGAAAAAACGCGAAGAATTGCAAACCAAACTTGACGAATTGGTCGAACTTGGGAAACAATGGCGAGAAAGCATTAAATAAACCCCGAAATTCCCCCTTTTGATTCTGCCCCGAATTACGTCGTTTCAACATTATTTTGAAACGTTTGTTAAATTTCTTTAGCCTGTTTCAGGCAGTTTTTAAGACTAGAAAAGGAGAATAGAAAAATATGTTCGATGCAATTATTAAAGAAGCACAAGAAAAGTTCAATTTGGGTGACAAAGCAGGCGGGTTGCTGGCCTCTTTGTTGGGATTGATCGCCAATCCGGCAAACGGCGGTTTCGGTGGATTCATCAATCGGTTTCATACGGCAGGTTTAGGTGATTTGGTTGATTCGTGGGTGACGACCGCGGGTAACACGCCGATTTCCAATGAACAGCTTGAATCCGCGCTCGGCGAAGACACGCTAAATGCGGTTGCCGAACAATCCGGCGTTGATAAAGCGACGGCCGTTTCGGCACTCGGTTTTATGACGCCGCACGTTGTTGACGCGTTGACGCCTGACGGCGAAGTTCCCGATGAAGCAGGCCTGATCTCAAAGATCGCCGGATTTTTGAAGGATTACGGCGGCGCGATCGGCGCCGCGATCTTGGGCGGATTGGGAACAGCCGGAGCATTGGCCAGCGACGCGGCGGACTCAACGCTTGATGCCGGAAAAGCCGTGATCGGCAAAGGCGCAGAAGTTGTTGGCGACGCGGCGGGCGCAACCCTTGACGCCGGCACAAAAGCAGTTAGCGCGGTTGGTGATGCAGCAGGGGCAGTTGGCGATAAATTTTCGGGCGCGATGAGCAGTGTTGGCGATGCCCTCGACGGCGACGGCGACAGCGATTCAATTTTGAAATGGCTGATTCCGCTTCTGATACTTGGTTTATTGGTAGTTTTGGGTTATTGGTTTTGCGGAACATCAACTCCGACAACGACTGTTACCAAGTCAAATTCAACCGCCAATAAGTCCAATTCAAATGCCAAAACGACTGCGAAAACTGTTGATTCAAGCTTTAGGATCGAAGCCAAAGACGGTAAATACATTGTTTCAGGCGTTGTTCCCGATCAAAAGACTTCGGACGAAATTAAGGCAAAACTGACTGCCGAACTTGACGAAGGAATTGATTTCAGCGGCTTAAAAGTTGATGTGAATGCGAAGCCTTTTGCGATCGGCTGGTGGGATGATTTCGGAAAACTTTTGCCGAGCTTGAAAGGTTGGAAAGACGGTACGCTGGCATTTGGAGGAACCGCGATCACGACCGCTGTCGGATTGCCCGCCGCCGCGCTTGAACAGATCAAGTCGCTGTTCTCCGGTTGGACGCTTCCGGCTTCAATCAGCGGCGACGCGGCGGAGACGGACAGAAAATTGACCGAAGTATCGCTTCCCGACGGAACCAAACTTCAGGCTTATCCGGGCGGTATCGAAGATCAATTGATCAAATTCATCCAGTCAGATGAATATAAAAATGGAACTGCCGAGTCGTTGAAGGCTAAATGGTTTAACTTTGACGACCTGAACTTCAAATCCGATTCAACGGAATTATCTCCTGAGTCGCAACGTCAGGTGGATAACATCGTCAAAATTTTGAAGGCTTTCCCCGAAGTTAAAATCAAAATTGGTGGTTACACCGATAAGAAAGGGGACGATGCTTACAATATGAAACTTTCTGACAGGCGAGCCAAAGCGATCAAAGCCCTCCTCGAAAAAGAAGGTGTCGGAGCGCAAGTTCCCGAAGCCGAAGGCTACGGCGAAAAGGAATCTAAAGTCGCAGAAACTGCAAGCGATGAAGAACGCAAAGCTGACAGAAAAACTTCAGTTCGTTTGATTAGATAACTCGACTGAAATCTGATGATCAAACAAAAGGCGTTTCATTTTACGAAACGCCTTTTGTCTGCGCTCTTTTCAATTGTCTTTAATATTTTGGTATCTGAGCAGGTCTTTGGCTTTGGGTCTTTGGTTTTATACCCACATTTCGTTAATAAATGAGGTTCAAATATTAAATTAAAAATCAGCTGTTAGATTATAGCTTTTTGTCCGAAACTTTTTTTATTGCACAACTTGGTATTATTCAGTGGAAACCTGTTGATTTTCGATCAAGATCTTGGAAGCATAAGCGGGCTCGCCGAGAAAATCATCGCCAATCGGCAATTAATTTCCAAAAACCAAAGACCTAAAAAATTGCGTTAGCTGTCATAGAATTTTTCCCCAATCGTTTGATTTGAGTCAGCCAAGAAACTAGCCGTTAGCAAAACAAAAGAAATCCAAACCGCATCAGCCAAAAAAAGATGTCCAAGTTGCATCAGAATCGGCGCAAGCGTCAAAAGCGTTAACGCGCCGAAACCGATCTGCACTAAAATTAAAATGCTTAAAATATTTGACCAACGCACGACCGATCTGTTGTTTTCAGCCTGTTTCCGCAGCCAGCCTGCCAAAAAGATCAGATAAACGCCTGTTAATACCGAAAGGATCGGATGACTCACGCGCAGGCGAAGCAAGACGTTCGAGGTTGCCGAAAAATCTTTTGTAATGCCGTCTGCCAAAGTTTCCGACGGAAAGATCATACTGCTCAAAGCCGCCACCGAACCGCTCATTCCAACCAACAAAAATCCGAAAAGTCCCGCCAATAAAAATAATTTAACTTTCGGGGCGACATTAAAATTAAAACGCTTTCCGCCGCTTGCAAACCACGCCGTGAGTGTTAGAAAAGTTAATAAAATCAAAGTCGTTATCAAATGTCCCGCCATCCAAAACGGACGCGCCGCCGTCAAAGTTTCCGCCGTGTTTCCGGTCAAAACCAAACCTGCGCCGAGCAATCCTGCGATAGCTACGAAAACGAACGAACCGGCGGCCATCTTCAAAACCAATGAATTTTGCTCTGATTGGCCCGATTTCCAACGCCATAACGCCCAAATAAGCAAACCGATCACGATAAATCCATCCAATGCACTCGTGATCCGATGCGAAAACTCAATTATCGTTTTCAACTGTGGAGCCGACGGAATAACTTCGCCGTGACACGTCAGCCAATGCTGTCCGCAACCGTCGCCGGATTTTGAAGCCCGAAGAAAAACGCCCCAAAGAATGACGATTATGTTATAAGCCAGGACAAACCAGGCAAATTTCGCAAATCCCGATAGTTTTGTTTCTGTTTTCATTTTGGTCAGTTCAAGGTTTAGAATATCATTTTACGGTGGTTTCGAGGAATGAAACTTAAAATTAGAAACGCTTAATGGAAATCGAACATTTTTTTACTTGCCCCTATTGCTGGCAGGAAATTTCTTTCGTGCTGGATCTGTCGGTTGCGCAGCAAAATTATATCGAAGACTGCGAGGTTTGTTGTCGCCCGATTCAAATGTTTTATGCGGCTGAAGATTTTGAACTGACGGATTTCGGAGCCGAAAGCATCGAACAATGAAGAAAACTATACTCATTTTATTTTTAATGGCTGCCGCCGGTGCGCAAGGAAGATCGCCGTACGCCGCGGTATTGGGCGTTGCTCAAGACGCGGGTGTTCCGCAGGTCGGCTGCGATTCGCCCTTTTGCAAAAAAGCCTGGACGGACGCGAAACTCCGCCGGATGGTTTCCTCGATCGCGTTAATTGATCCCGCCACGAACGAGCGTTGGATTTTTGATGCGACACCCGATTTTCCGGGTCAAATTCAGCTTTTGAAGGAGATTACAGTCGATTTTTCAAATACCCTTTCGGGAATTTTTTTGACACACGCGCATATCGGACATTACACGGGCCTGATGTATCTCGGCAGGGAATCGTTGAATTCAAGAGATGTTAAGGTCTATGCAATGCCGCGAATGAAAACGATGCTCGAAACAAATGCGCCCTGGTCACAACTTGTCAACATCAAAAACATCGCGCTTGTGCCCTTGGCCGCAAACGAACCGGTAAAACTGAATGAACACCTTAAAGTCGAACCTTTTCTTGTTCCGCACCGGGACGAATTTTCTGAAACGGTGGGCTATAAAATCATTTCAAACGACAAATCTCTTATTTTTATTCCTGACATTGATAAATGGCAAAAGTGGGATCAGAATCTGGAGGATATTGTAAAATCGAATGATTACGTTTTTATTGACGGAACTTTCTATCAGGATGGCGAGATAAATCGCCCGATGAGCGACGTTCCGCACCCGTTTATTTCGGAAACAATGACGCTTTTGAAAAATTTGTCATCGACGGATAAAGCCAAGGTGTTTTTTATCCATTTCAATCACACAAATCCGCTTGTGCAAGGCGATAAAAAGATAATCAAAGAGGTCAAAACGAACGGATTCGGCATTGCTTTTCAAGGGCAAAAAATAAATTTGTAATGAAACGCGAACGCATCGACACATTATTGGTTGTACAGGGTTTTGCCGATTCACGGACAAAAGCGCGGGCGCTCGTCATGGCAGGCGTCGTGCTGGTCAGTGAAAAGCGTGTCGAAAATTCTTCGGAAGTTTTTGCGAACGATTCGAAAATTCGCATCAAAGGCAAATCGGAACAAATAAAATATGTCGGGCGCGGCGGTTTGAAACTCGCAAAAGCCCTAATTGAATTTCATATTTGTCCAAGCGAATATATCTGTCTTGATGTTGGCGCGTCAACCGGCGGATTTACCGACTGTTTGCTTCAACACGGCGCAAAAAGAGTTATTACAATTGATGTCGGAACAAATCAACTCGTCTGGAAGATCAGAAATGACGCGCGGGTCGAGGTGCGTGAAAATGTTAATGCGCGGTATCTCAAACCGGAAGATTTTACAGAGAAATTTGATCTGATCGTGATGGATGTTTCGTTTATTTCCGTCACAAAGATCTTGCCGGCTTTAAGAGAATTGCTGGTTGAAGACGGGAAAATAATTGTGTTGATCAAACCGCAGTTTGAAGTCGGCAAAGGAGAGGTCGGCAAAGGCGGCATTGTCAGAGATCCGGAATTACACGCCGAAGCTGTCGAAAAGATTAATAATTTTGTTGAACAAATCGGCTTAGACGTCTTTGCAGTGACGGAATCTCCGATTTTAGGCGCAGACGGCAATAAAGAATTTTTAGCTTTGTATCGTCAGAACTGTCGGCCGTAGCAGATATCGTGTTTTATGAAGACGGAAACTCAGAAGGAACAAAAAAAAGATAAATTAACCGAAGATATTGATTATTATTTTGAGAACGGCTTGATGGTTTTAACCGCGCATTTTCTTAAAAATCGCGGCTATTGTTGCAGCAACGGCTGCCGCCATTGTCCTTATTCCAAAGTAGAACTCGAAAAATTATAAAAGATATGTTTCCAACTCTTGTTTATAGTTCATATTTGTTTCAACGAATGTATCAGGTTTCGGCGCGCGCATAATTGTGACCGGCGCGGTCGGCGCGCAACAGGCCGCGGCCAGATTTTGATAATCCCGCTGCATTGCAGTTTGCGTCGCAAGCCAACGCAGCGTGTCGTTTAAGACTTCGGCCGCAAAAGCGTTTTCGGGTACTATTACTCGATAGTGCATCCATTTCCCGTCGCGCCGCGCTTCCACAATTCCCGCATTTCGTAAATATGCAAGATGACGTGAAATCTTCGGTTGGCTTTCGCGCAGCACTTCAGTAAAAAAACAGACGCAGATTTCATCTTCACGCAACAGATTCAATAACCGGAGACGCGTCTTGTCTGCCAAAGCCATAAAAAAAGTTTCCATATCGAAAAGAAAATCTTCGCTCATATAAAAAAAATATCACAAAAGTGGAATTTTGTCTTGACATACGAGGATTACAGGAATATATTCGCTTTAACATATATGTTGTCGCGTATAGGAAATTTACATCAGAAAGGAATAATAAGGAAAATATATGAAAACACATCTTTCGATAAATGTCAGCAACGTGGAGAACAGTATTGATTTCTACAAAAAAATGTTTGGTGCCGAACCGGTTAAAGTCAGAACGGATTACGCAAAATTTGATATTGCCAATCCGCCGTTGAATTTTTCGATGAATCAGCGCCCGTTTGAACACGGCGGTTCGCTCTCGCATCTTGGTTTACAGGTTGAAACGACCGGCGAGGTTTTGGAAATGGGCAAACGATGGACGGAAAATGGTTTGATAACTCTAGACGAGATGCAGACCGATTGCTGTTACGCGCTTCAAAATAAAACATGGGTGCAAGACCCGGACGGAAATCGTTGGGAAGTCTTTACGGTTCTGGAAAATACCGAGGGCAAGGAAAATGCGGCTTCGACCTGTTGCGCGCCGGTCGCCGAAACGGTTAGTATATCTCGTTCTTCAAATAATGTTTGTGCAAATGAAATGGAATGAGTAAAAGATCTTTCGATACTTTGGTAGTTCAGGCAGGCACGGAATCGGTCGAAAAACATTTCGGCGCGGTTTCCGTGCCTATTTATAATGCTTCGCTTTTTGCTTTTGCCGACGCGGAATCGGGAGCGAAAATACATAATTACGAGACCGAGGGCTATTTTTACAGTCGGCTCGGAAATCCGACGACCGACGCACTCGAAAGGGCGCTGTGCGATCTTGAACAGGGCGAAGACGCGCTCTGTTTTGCTTCCGGAATGGCGGCGATCACGACAGCCGTTCTGGGACTTGTCGAAACTGGAACGCATATTGTCGCGCCTGCGTCGCATTACGCCACGACCGGTTCTTTTCTTCAATTTTTAAAGGCGAAATTCGGTGTTGAAACAACTTTTGTTGATACCGCGAACGCGGAAAATTACACGCTGGCGGCACGCCCAAACACCAAAATTTTCTACATCGAAACGCCGGCGAATCCAACCCTGCAAATAACGGATATTGCTGAAGTTGCGCGATTTGCGCGCGAATTGGGCGCGATCTCGATCGCCGACAACACGTTCGCGACACCTTTTAACCAAAATCCGCTCGCCCTTGGCGCGGATCTGGTCGTTCACAGTGCGACGAAATATCTCGGCGGACACAGCGATCTGTCAGCCGGGGCGATCGTCGGAAGCAGCGAAATTGTTGATAAGATCCGCCATTCGACAATGAAGCTTTTTGGCGGCTGTATTTCACCAAACACGGCGTGGCTCGTCTTGCGCGGCATCAAAACACTGGCCGTCAGAATGGAGAAACACAATGCTAACGCGGAAAAGATCGCCGGATTTTTAGAAAACCACGACAAAGTCAGTGCGGTTTTTCATCCGTCTTTAGCGTCGCATCAAAATCACGAAATCGCGAGAAAACAAATGCGCGGATTCGGCGGAATGATCGCCTTTGATGTCGGCACGATCGAAGCCGGAAAGACCTTTTTGAATAATTTGAAACTGTGCGCGATCGCGACATCGTTGGGCGGTGTCGAAACAATTATTCAACATTCGGCTTCGATGACAAACGCTAATACGCCGAAAGACCTACGCGAAAAAGCGGGAATTACCGACGGCCTGCTCCGGCTTTCGGTCGGTATTGAAAATGCGGACGATCTGATCGAAGACTTGCGGCAAGCATTGGAAAAAATCTAATACCAGGTTGCGCGATAAAAACTGGTTCAGACAATCAGCGATAAACTAATAGCTGTCAGCTTATCGCTGATTCTTAATTTAATTTTGAACCTTAATTATTAATGCAATGCGGGTATAACCCTTTAACGCAACATATTTGCATAAGCATATTTATGAACAACTATCCTGAGGTTCCTGCCACTAAGAAACTTTCGTTTCTTGACCGTTTTCTGACATTGTGGATATTTACCGCGATGGTAATCGGGGTTGCGCTCGGTTATTTGGTACCGCAAACGGCTGATTTTATCAATCAGTTTCAAGCCGGAACAACCAATATTCCGATCGCGATCGGGTTGATCCTGATGATGTATCCGCCGCTTGCCAAAGTAAAATACGAAGAGCTTTCGGGCGTGTTCCGCAATCGAAAGATCCTCGCGCTGTCGCTTTTGCAAAATTGGATCATCGGTCCGCTTTTGATGTTCTTCCTGGCTATCTTACTGCTTCCTGACAAACCCGATTATATGATCGGATTGATAATGATCGGCATCGCGCGCTGCATCGCGATGGTGATCGTTTGGAACGATCTGGCAAAAGGCGACAATGAATATGTTGCCGGACTGGTCGCTTTTAACAGTATTTTTCAGGTGCTTTTTTACAGCGTTTATGCGTATATTTTTGTCACTGTGCTGCCTCCGCTCTTTGGTATCAAAGGCGCCGAGGTTAATGTCAGCATTGTTCAGATCGCGCAAAGCGTTTTTATTTATCTCGGCATACCGTTTTTGGCGGGAATGCTGACGAGGTTTTTTCTATTAAAGGCCAAAGGCAAACATTGGTATGAAAATGTTTTTATTCCGAAGATCAGCCCGATCACGCTCATTGCATTGCTTTTTACGATCGTTGTGATGTTCAGCTACAAAGGGCAGCTTATCGTGCAAATCCCGTTTGATGTCGTGCGAATTGCGATTCCGCTTGTTTTATATTTCGTTCTAATGTTTTTCAGCGCGTTTTATCTTGCCAAACGCGCCGGCGCGGATTATCCGAAAAGCACTTCGCTCGCATTTACCGCGGCGGGAAACAATTTTGAACTCGGAATTGCGGTTGCGATTTCGGTCTTTGGGATCAATTCCGGTGTTGCGTTCGCGGCCGTTATCGGCCCGCTGGTCGAGGTTCCGGTTCTCATTCTCTTGGTTCGCGTTGCGCTTCGGCAAAGGAATAAATTCAAACCTCATTTAGTCTGAAAAGGAGTTTTATAGATGTCTGAAACGAAAAAGATCTTGATCTTATGCACCGGAAATTCGGCGCGCTCACAAATGGCGGAAGGTTTATTGAAACATATTACGCAGAACGAATATGAAGTTCACAGTGCGGGAACAAAGCCTTCGATCGTGCGCATTGAAGCGATCAAAGCAATGGCGGAGATCGGTATTGACATTTCAAACAATCGTTCAAAATCGGTTGATGAATTTGTCGGACAGGAAATTGACTACGTTTTGACCGTTTGCGACCATGCAAAAGAAAACTGTCCTTATTTTCCGGCTAAAACCAAAGTCATTCATCATTCGTTTGACGATCCTCCGGCAATCGGAGAAGCGGACGAAGAAACCACTCTCCGAATTTTTCGCCGTGTGCGCGATGAGATCAACGAGTGGCTGAAAGTATTTGTCAAAGAGCAGAATCTTAAACCAGGTTTCATTTGAATCAAATCAAAGACCAAAGACAACTCGTTTCGTTAAAAGAATCCGCAAATCGGATTGTTCTCATTGAACTTGCATCGAATTTGCAGGGATTTTCATGGCTGAATTGCCCCACGGTACAAACGATATAAAACTTGTTCCGCCGCTGACTTGAATGTAAAAAATGCCCTGATTCGCGTTTGGTCGCCAAACTGCGAAATCACTGCGATTGTCATCGTTATAGTCGCCGGGAACGGGCAGATCCGAGCTCAGACCAAATTGGTAAGCACCGACCTGTCCGCTCGAACTGTTGATCCAATACCAAACACCGGTCGTTGTCCGCCAGACCGCAAAGTCCGTTTTATTATCACCGTCGTAATCTCCCGGAACGATTTTATCTATGTCAGAAAGCCCGAAATTTACCGCAATGGCAATCTCGTCAGAACTTTTAAGAACAAAAAAAGTGTTGGCGGGCACATCCGTATTCGGGCGATAGACTGCCAGATCGGCGCGAAAATCGCCGTCATAATCGCCGCGGATCGGTCTATCCGTTTCGTTTCCGAATTGCTGAATGTGAATTCTATTCGTTGCCGAAAGCAGGACATACCAAAAGAGCTTTCCGTTTTGCTTTCTAGTGACCGCATGATCGGCCTTAAAATCACCGTCAAAATCTTGTGTAATGGTCGGATTATCGCCGAAAAGTCCGAACGGAACAGTATTTACGGTATTGGTCTGACTTTGAAAGACATAGAAATACGCCGAATCACCGGTTGACGCACCGCCACGCCAGATTGCCGTATCCGCTTTTAAGTCGCCGTCGAAATCATTGGGAACAGGCACATCGGTCGCAAAAAGTCCGAAAGTTACCGCGCCGGTGCTGCCGCCGGTGACGATGTGATTACGATACGACCACCATGTCATATTGCCGTTATTATTTTGGATTGCGGTAAAATCGGACACGTCGTCGCCGTTAAAATCAAGTGCCGGACGCTTGGCATAGGGGCCACTCGCCCGCGCCTGATTGACGGTAAAAGTTTTTCCGCCAACAACTATCACACTGGCGCGGGGAATGAATAACTGTTGGTTGGCAATAACGGTAAAATTGACGATGCTGTTGCCGGTTGCCGTAGTTGGGCTGTTCAGAACTAACCACGCCGGAGCGTTACTGCTTATCGAATAGATGCAGTTTGACGGTGCGGTCACATTGAACGAAAAGCTGCCGCCGGCCGAAAGAACCGGCATATAGGTCGTTGTCGGTATTTCTCCGCAGATCGAAGTATTTAACTGATTTTCCGCTGGTAAAAAGTTTTCCGCCTGAACGGTTGAAAAAAGAAAGAAAGTGGTAAGTATTACAAAAAATGTGTATTTCATGTCATCAATCTCCTTTTATTTTTAACTTCTAACAATCTAACATCTTTTTCGGCAAAACGAAGAGATTTGTTTATAAAACGAAGTAATGCGTCAGTAAAAGTTAGTTCTGCCCACGCTCACACACGAAAATCCATTACTGAGCGGCACAGCTATTGTTTGCTTGAAAATTATGAAATATTTTAAGATTTTTGCCTGCGAAAGACACGAAAGATACGAAATCAAGAAAAAAGATTTGGCAAAAATGTTTTTTTCGTTTTTTTCGTTTTTTCGTGTGTGCGCGTAGGCAGATTTTCTTAGTTTTCAAAGCCCTTGCAATTTTTAGAACGCTCCGCAATGACGAAAATCACGAAAAAACTCAATTATTGTTCTATTTTTAGTTTATGCGCGTGTATGCGCGTGGGCAGAAAATTCAGTTTCCAAACAGCTTCTGAGAAACGAAAAAGGACGAAAAACAAAAGTTTTCCGTCCTTAAACTTTTAGCTGAGTTTCCGATTAACTTTCGTTGTTTTCGCCTTTTCCGCCGGCGGCGGCTTGTGCTTGCGGAAGCGGCAGACCGATTGAACCGAACTCTGTCTCGGGTTCGGCTTCAGCTTCAGATGACGATTCACCGGAATCGCTCACAATCAATTTGCCCGATTGTTTGCCAAACGTCAGTTTATCTCCATCTTCATCGTAATCAACCAAAACAAGGTCGCCGGTTTCAACTTGTTGGGTGGCGACCAGATTTGAAAGCGAATAGACAAGGAATCTCTCGATCGCGCGCTTCAGATGACGTGCGCCGTATTTCAGGTCAATACCTTCTTTGAGCAAAAACTCTTTTGCTTCGTCAGTGCATTCAAAGACAAATTTTGTTCCCGCAGATTCGGTAATTCGCGCCTGCACATCACGCAATTCGATGTCGAGGATCTGACGCAGATGATGTTCGCGAAGGCTGCGGAAAACAACAACCTTGTCAATCCGGTTCATAAATTCGGGCGAGAATTTACGTTTCGCGGCTTCGAGCGCGGTGCGGTAGATCTTGGCGTCAATTTCTGTATCTTCCTGCGGTTTGCCGGTTTTGGTCGGGGCAAAACCGATGCCGCCTGAAATCATGTCGGACATTTCGCGCGCGCCTAAGTTTGAAGTCATAATGACGACCGCGCGCGAAAAATCAACGCGGCGGTTATCGCCGAGCGTTAACGTTGCTTTGTCCAAAATGCCAAGCAGCAGTTGCCAGAGCGAATCAGACGCTTTTTCGATTTCGTCGAACAGCACAAAGGTCAGTTTGTTATCGTCAGTATGCGCTTTGTCGAGATTCTCCTGTGTGAGCATCGGCGAAGTTTCGCGGTGTCCCAAATATCCCGGAGGCGAACCGATAAGTTTGGCAATTTCGTGCGAATGCTGAAATTCGGCGCAGTCAATTTTGACAACCGCATGCGGTTCACCAAAAAGAACTTCCGCGGCCGCTTCGACAACGCGGGTTTTTCCCGAACCGGTCGGACCGAGAAAAAGCATCGTGCCGATCGGTCGCGCCGGATTATTCATTCCCGCCAGATAGATCTGGAAAAGACCGCTCATTCGCCGCACAGCGCGTTCCTGACCGACAATTCGCGCCGTAAGTTTGTCCTCGAATTCTTTTGCTCGCGGCGATTTCTGGTCGGGGTCGAGCAAAACCATTTTTTCAGTCATCTGTCTCTTTTTAGTAGCCATTTCGTTTTTCATTTCGTTTCTCCTCGCTATTCCTGTCTGAACGCTGAAACTGCATTTACGCTTCAACAAAACTATAGACGAATTTTCAAAGCCAACTTGCCGAATCAAGATTCGCGCAAATCCTTGCCTACATTGATGATTTCAAAAGATTTTTCGTTGGCTGGACTTCAGGAGGAAAATTCATCCAGATTGGAATGCAGAGTTAGAATCGAGCATTCCTAACTCTGCTTAATGTTTAACATAAAAACGTCAGTGTTTGCAAGAGAAAAGCTAAGGTAAAGCATTAGAAAACAACAAATAATATTTTCTCGATAAAATTATTCGAATTCATCAAAATTTGTTCGGAAAACTGCTTCGCTACCTTTGGGACAATCAAGTACATTATGAAAATGCCGTTAAAGAGCCTCTTTGAGCCGTTCGCAAAAAATCTCTAGCGCCTTGATGCGGGCAAATTTTTTATCGTTCGCTTCGATCAGGTGCCAGGGTGCAAACTCAGTTCCGGTTCGCTCGATCATATCGTCCGCCGCTATTTCATAATCGCTCCATCTTTCGCGGTTTCGAAAATCCTCGTCGGTGATCTTGTAATGTTTATAGGGCGTGTTCTGTCTTAATTGAAACCGCCGAGCCTGCTCGTCTTTGTCAATGTGAACCCAAAATTTCAGCAAAATGATCCCGTGGTTGTGAAGTTGTTCTTCAAAATTAACAATTTCGGCAAAGGCGCGTTTCCATTCATCCTCGCGCGCAAACCCTTCGACCCGTTCAACAAGGACGCGGCCATACCAGCTCCGGTCGAATATTGTGACACGCCCGTCACGCGGCAGATGCCGCCAGAAACGCCAAAGATAATGCTGTGCCCGTTCTTCCTCGGTTGGTGCGGCAATCGGTATCAGCTGATAATCACGCGCATCCATCGCCGACGTGATCCGCCGGATGACGCCGCCTTTGCCGGCGGCATCCCAACCTTCAAAAACCAGAATCGCCGAACGCTTTTGGGCTTTAGCTTTCCGGTAGAGCAGATTTAGCTTTCCCTGATATTTTTCAAGTTGTGTTTTATATTTGTCGTCACTCAAATTCTGAGTCAGATCGAGTGTATCTAAAAGTGTATCGGCGTTATCTTTTTTCTCTTTTGTTTTAGTTGAGGCTTTTTTTGTACTTTTCTCTTCCGCTAATCGCTTTGAGATCTGTTCTAAGATGTAATTGCCGACCGTAATGCTGCGGAATCGCTCGTCAGTTCCTTCAACCACCATCCACGGAGCCTCGCCGGTGCTCGTAATGCGAAGCGCGCGTTCGGAAATGCGCCGGAATGTGTCATAGATCTTAAAATGTTTCCAATCCGTTTTGGTAACGCGCCAACGGG
>JANLTD010001202.1:0-3203 GCA_031362765.1 Acidobacteriota bacterium
CCCGATCTCATGAATGAATGTCGAACTAACGAAATCAAAATAGGTGAATCTCTCAGGAAGTTGGCTACGGAATGAAACGCGAGTTTTGGCGTCAAGGAATCGGTTATGAAGCCGCCGAAGCGTGGCTCAGATATGGTTTTGAAACTGCCGGTTTAGAAAGGATCGTCGCGGTTGCCGTGCCTGAAAACACCGGTTCGTGGCGCATTATGGAAAAATGCGGAATGAAGTTTGAAGGACTGAAATTTCATTACGGAATGGATTTGGTTTTCTACGCAATTTCCAAAGATGAATGGATGAAAAAATGAAACCCAATTACCCGAAACTTATTTTTGCAATTTTGTTGAGCATTTATTTTCTTTCGATCGCTTACGCACCGCTGAGCGGGAGTTTTCTTGACCTCGTAGATCTGCCGATTCACGAAACCGGACATCTGCTTTTTCGCCCGTTCGGCGAATTTATGATGATTGCGGGCGGTTCGTTGTTTCAAATCATAATGCCTGCCGTTTTTGTCGGTTATTTTGTCTGGAATAAAAAGTATTATTCGGCGGCGATCGCTCTGCTGTGGGTCGGGCAGAGCATCTTGAACGTCTTTGTTTACGCGGCGGACGCGGTTGTCATGCAATTGGTTTTAACAAGCGGAATGACCGGCAGCGAGGGAAGCTTTCACGATTGGAATTATCTGCTGACCGCAACCGGATTGATAAATTCGACTAAGACAGTTGCAGGACTGATACGTTTTTTGGGAACATTGACTATTATTGCGGCCGGAATAGTATCAATCCATTATTCGATTTATCCGCAAAATGAAACGGATTTATGAAATTTACACTCATTACAGGCGCATCCGGCGGAATCGGCGAAGCCTTTTCAAGAAAACTTGCGGAAGAAAAACACAATCTTATTTTGGTGGCGCGTTCGGAAAACAAACTTCACGAAATTTGCGACGAATTGATGCTTAAACACAGCATTATCGCGCATTACATCGCGCTCGATCTGACCGAATTTGAAGCCGACAAAAAACTTTTTGAAGAAACCGAGCGCCACGGATATGAAGTCGAATGGCTCATCAATAACGCCGGATTCGGTTCGATGGGCGATTTTGCCGAGCTCGATCTGGAACACGAACTGCAAATGATTGACCTCAATATTTCGGCTCTTGTCGCCTTGACCCATCGCTTTTTGCCGCAGATGCGCGACCGAAAAAAAGGTGTAATTATCAATGTTTCATCCGCCGCGAGCTTTCAGCCGATTCCTTTTATGGCGACCTATGCCGCGACCAAAGCCTTTGTTACGTCGTATTCGCAAGCGGTTGCCGAAGAAAATCGTCCGTACGGCATCAAAGTTTTGGCCTTGTGTCCCGGCGCGACCGAAACCAACTTTTTTGCGGCCGCCGGAATGAACGAAGCCTTTCAGGTCAAAGGCATACAGACCGCCGAAGAAGTTGTCGCGACGGCTTTGAAAGCGGTCAGGCGCGGAAGATCTCTGGTCGTTTCGGGATTGGCAAATTACATCGGCTCCGTTTTTGGAACGATAGTTCCCGATTCGGTGATCACGCGAACTATCGGAAAGGTCCTGCGCTCGAAATTGAAAGAAAAGAAATAGTTCCAGGTTACAGGTTCCAAATTCCAAGTTAGTTTGATTTCAACTTGGAACTTGGAACCTGGAACCTGGAACTTGAGGAATATGAAAGTTACCGTTCTCGGCAGTGGTTCGACGGGCAATGCGGTTCTCGTCGCGACTGAAAAAACAAGAGTTTTGGTTGACGCCGGAATGAGCGCAAAGCAACTGCTTGAGCGCATTGCGGCGGTCGGCGAAGATTCGGCGCGCCTTGACGGAGTTCTGATCACTCACGAACATTCGGATCACGCCGGCGGTTTGCGCGTCCTCTTAAAATCAGTTAATTGCCCGGTTTTTATCTCCGAAGCAACTGAAAACGCTTATTATTCAACCCGCAAAGGAATCCAAAACGGCGACAGCGAAGCCGTCAAACGCCGCGATGTTCTGCGAAACCGCACCGAAAGAATAGAATCAAGCAAAGAATTCCGGATCGGCGATATTGATTTCGAGCCTTTTTGCGTTCCGCACGATGCCGCCGATAATTTTGGTTTTGTCGCCAAAAAAGAAGGCGTGCGAATCGCGACGCTGATGGATTTCGGACACGTGACGACGCTCATCAAAGAAAAACTTCGCGGTTGCGACTGCATTATTGTCGAATCAAATCATTCGCGCGATATGCTCAAGACGTGCCCAATCTACAGTTGGGAATTAAAACAGAGGATCCTCTCGCGCACCGGACATCTTTCAAACGAAGATCTGTCCGATTGGCTGACCGATGATTTTGACGGCGCGGCACGCGAAATTGTTCTCGCGCATCTTTCGCAACGCGCCAACGAACCGCATCTCGCCCGCCTGATGGCGGAATCGGCGTTAGAAATGCGCCCGAATTTCTTCAAAGCCGAAACGCGCATTACAATTTCATATCACAAACAACCGACCGATTGGATAGAGTTTTAAGAATTTTGCCTACGAAATACACGAAAAATACGAAAAAAACTTAAATTCCTTCGTGATTTTCGTTTATTTCGTAGGCAAAATTCTTTATGGTTTGGGCTGAAAAATTTCTTCAATAATTTTATACCGATAATCGAAAATATATTTCAACTCTTTTTTGACATACCAATGCGCCAGATCGCCGAGCGGTTCGAGCGGCAAGCGGTAGCGGACAAGGTCTTTCATAATCGTTTCGCCCGTCGCGCCTTCTTCAAAACTGTGCAGGTGAATCCATTGTTTATAAGGACTTTTCAGCGCGGAATCAACAAATGAGAACGGCGGATTCCACTCGGTAATTTCAGTTTTCCAGGTTATCGGAATGCCGTGCAGTTTCAGTTGATAATCAATCAACGCGCCTTTTTTAATGTCAATCGGCGGCGGCGTGATGATGCGAAAATTCAGTTCCGGCGGCGTGATTTGCTCTAAATTTCCCGCGTCGGCGAAAAACTCAAAAACTTCCGCACACGGTCGTTCGATGATTTGTCTGCGCTCCAAAATATGCTCAGCCATTGAAATTATTTTAAAGCAATTTGCCTACGAAACATACGAAAGATACGAAAATTAAAACAAAAATCAAGAATTTTTCGTGCTTTTCGTATGTTTCGCAGGCAAAATCCATTTCCTAAAACCCCGCGAAAAGGGGTTTGCCGAGC